>DAIDJI010000545.1 GCA_027451455.1 Planctomycetales bacterium
GGCGGCGATCGTCAGGATGTCGTCTTTCAGCTCGATTCGGAGATCGTCGGGTCCGATGCCGGGCATCTCGGCGACGACGAGGACGTGGTCGGCCTCATCAAAAACGTCGACGGGCGGCTCGATGACCTCGCGGACCGTGGCACGGCCGGTCTGCTCGTCTTTCTGGACATTGCCGAACGGTTCGACCTTGACCCCGCCTTCACGGTCGCCAAGGCCGGTCCGGATGGTGAATCCGTAGACGCCCTGCACGCCGCCCTCCTGGCCGAACTCCTTGACTCCCTTGAGTTCCTGGCCGGTTTCCGCCAGCTCGCCGAGCTTCTCGATCAGGTTCGTCAAACCGCCCAGGAAGCCGCCCAGATCGGCGCCTCCTGAGGAGCGCCTGGGACCGGATGTCGACATCGCAACCTCGCACTTCGAGTCTAGAGAAACAGATGTAGATCCCATCAAACAACGAGCGAGCGGGGGCATCCCCGTAGCCGGGCGTCGACTCTCGACCTCAAAAGCGATCGTTTTAGTCGGGCCGGAGGACTGTCATCGTGATGTCGTCGGGCAGTCGACCCTTGAGCGAATGCAGCATCCCGAGGAAGACCAGCCCGGTCTCGCCCGGTTGGAGCGTCTCGGCGATCCGGCCGGCGATGAATCGATCGCGGGATTCGAGCAGCCGGGCGGCTTCATCGCGAATCGACTCGGCCCTCGACCCGGGCAGCGAACCGCCTGGCGCCTCGTCCAGAATGCGCCTGTTGAGTTCGTACTCCTGGATCAGCAGTTGCGGCGACTCCGTTCCCATCAGCGTGGCACCCCGATCGACCAGGTCGGCGAGCAACTGGTGGTTCCGGCTCCCCTGCGTAGACAACTCGCGGACGATCGCCTCTTCCTGACCGCAAACCGGAAGCCCGTCCTGATAGAGACGGACGCGGTGAAGATTGAGCCTCATTTCCTCGATCCGGCGCTTGATCTTCCCCCAAAGCGCCTCAATAGAATTTTGATGCGACTCCCATCGCGACCGGCCCAACCGCCGGACAAACGCCTCCTCGACCCGGGCGCCGAGTCGTCCCAGGTCTTCCCTCGTATGCACGATCGGAATCCAGATTAACAGGCGAGACATTGCATCTTGCCCATCTTTCTCCTCGCCGAGCGAATTCATCGTTGAGTCGCTCTTTCTCGTGGAACTCGGTCGTCGGAGTCCCGTTCCGCTTCTGTTTTTACCTTAGGATATGGAGGTCGAGAATGGAATTCGCGTCGCAAAAAACGGACAGGACGGGCCATTTCGCGGGGGTGCGTTGACGTCGAGGCTGCGGCCGGTCGAAAGACGGGTTTGCGGTGGCTGGGTGGATCGGCTCGCGGACAGGAATCCAGAGCGGAGCATGAGAGGTGATGACGACGTTCTACCGGATCCGTCGCGGGGACCAGGTCCTCGGTGACGGCGGGGCAAGCCAGGAAATTCAGGCAATTCTGGACGATGCGGATCCAGGTGAATATCCCGAGGAGGTGGTGACCCGCGACGGCCCGGACGACCCGGGGCATCCTCACCACTGGGGCAAGGCGATCAAGCATGCGGATGGGTCGATCTACCTCGAAAGCGAGCAGCCGGGCGCATAGCGCTTACACGCGAGCCCCTTCCCTGTCGGCCTCGGACAGAGGTAAGATGAGTGGAGGATTCTCGTCGATCCTTCGATGGGCGGGGGCTTGTCATGGTGCGCTGGACGACCGGGCGGATGATGCGCTGGATCGCGGGTCTGGCGGTGGGGCTCGCGGGCCTGATCTGGTTGGATGAGAGCCTCAGCAAATTTGCTCATCCACATCACCGTTACCTTGATTGCGCCTCGAATGAGCGGAACATTGCCCTGTCGATTCTGGGATACGTCAATTCCAGGGGCTCGTTCCCGAGAGGGACCTATCCCAACCCGGCGCTCGCTCCCGAGTTCCGCGTGAGCTGGTATTACCACATCGCCAACTACCTGGATTATCAGGGGCTTTCCCAGGAAATCGATCCGACCGGTCCGTGGTCCAGCCCAGCCAATGACAAGGTCGCGACGATGCGAATCTTCGTCACCTGCCCGGATGCTCCGCAGAGAGTCGCCGGGGGCTATGTCCCGACCTCGTACATCGGCATGGCCGGGCTCGGCGTCGACGCACCGATCTTGCCGGTGAGCAGCCCCCGCGCCGGTATCTTCGGGTACGATCGCCAGACGACCCCGGCAGATGTCCGCGACGGGATGGCCTTCACGATGATGCTGGCCGAGTCGGGACGCGCCCGCGATTCCTGGCTGGCCGGGGGCCCGGCGACCGTACGCGGCCTGGACACCACTGATATGCCCTACATCGGCTCGGGCCGTCAATTCGGTGGCATGCACAGGGTCCACGGTGCGAGGGGGGCGTATGTCGCCTTCGCCGACGGCTCGATCCGCTTCATCCCCGATACGATCCACCCCCGGATCTTCGAGGCCTTCTCGACGATCGCCGGGGGTGAGACCATTCCACGTCCGCCGTGGTAATTGTTCAGATATGGATCGATTCGCCGAGCCCCTGGCCGGCGGCTTCCATCACCGCTTCGGAATAGGTCGGGTGCGGGTGCATCGCGTGGAGGATTTCTTCCTCGGTGGCCTCGAGCTTCTTCGCCATCACCAGTTCGGCGATCAGCTCGGTCGCCTGCGAGCCGATCAGGTGGGCGCCCAGAAGCTCGCCGAGCTTCGCGTCGAAGACCAGCTTCACGAAGCCCTCGGTCTCGTCGGAGGCCAGCGCCCGGCCGCTGAACTGGAACGGGAACTTGCCCACGCGCACCTGATAACCCGCGTCGCGCGCTGCCTTCTCGGTCAGCCCGACGCTCGCGACGCCTGGGTCGGTGTAGGTGCAGCCGGGGATCGTCGTGTAGTCGACCGTCCGGTCAGAGAAGCCGCAGATCCGCTCGATGCAGCAGATCGACTCGTGGTGCGCCACGTGGGCCAGCCAGGGCGGGCCGATCACGTCGCCGACCGCGTAGATCCCCGGGACGCTCGTGACGTACCCGTTCTTCGGGTCGGCCTTGATGTGGTTCTTGACCAGCTCGACCTTCACGCTGTCAGCAAAGAGGTTCTCGACGTTACCGACCACGCCGATGGCAACGAGCATCTTCTCGGCCTCGACGGTCGTCTTGCCCTTCGGCGTTTCGATCTCGGCCGTGATCCCCCTGTCCGACTTCACGATCTTGCTCGTCTTCGAGCCGGTGTGGAAGGTGATCCCGCGCTTGGTGAGACTCTGCTGGAGTGCGGCCGAGACCTCCTCGTCCTCGCCGGGGACGATCCGGTCGAGCAGCTCGACGACCGTGACCTTTGTGCCGAGGGCGTTGTAGAAGTAGCCGAATTCCAGCCCGATCGGACCGGCGCCGATGATCAGCATCGACTTCGGCTGGCTGGTGAGGCTCATCGCCTCCTTGGACGAGAGGATCGTCTGGCCGTCGAACTCGGCGCCTGGCAGAGGGCGGGCGCGGACGCCCGTGGCGATCACGATCGACTCGGCCGAGACGGTCTCGTCGCCGATTTGAACCTTGTTCGGGGCGACGACCTTCGCCGTGCCGAGCTTGTGGTTGACCTTGTACTTGCGGAAGAGCCCCTCGATCCCCTTGTTGAGCTGCCCGGCGACACTCCGGCTCCGCTTGATGATCTGGGTAAAGTCCCACCCGGCCTGGCCGGTGAAGCCGAAATTGGCCCCGTGGTGGTGGATCAACTCGGCCAGGTGGGCGTTGGTGAGTAACGCCTTGGTCGGGATGCATCCCCAGTTCAGGCAGATCCCGCCGAGCTTGTCGCGCTCGACGCAGAGCACCCGCTTTTTGAGCTGCGCGGCACGGATCGCCCCGGCATACCCGGCCGGACCGCCGCCAATTACCACAATGTCGTAGTCGTAGGCCATGGAAGTCCCTTGATGTCGGTCAGGCTATCCCGCCTGACCGGGAGTAACCCCGTCAGGCTGGAGGGCCTGACCTACTTACCTGCGATCGTCGGCTCATCTTAGAGCAGCATCGATGTCGGTTCTTCGAGCAGGCCCCGGAGGGTCTGGAGGAACTCGGCGGCCATGGCGCCATCGACGGCGCGGTGGTCGGCGGTGAGGGTGACGGTCATCACGGTGCCGACGACGAGTTTGTCGCCCTCGACGACCGGCCGTTTGTCGGCGGTGCCGACGGCGAGGATGCCGACCTCGGGCATGTTCAGGATCGCGTCGAACTGCCGGATGCCGTACATGCCGAGGTTCGAGATCGTGAACGTGCCTCCCTGGAAGTCGGCTATCGTGAGCTTGCGGTCGCGGGCCTTGGCCGCCACCACGTCGAGCTCGCGGGCGAGTTCGAGGATGCTCTTCTGGTTGGCGTCGCGGATCACGGGGACGACGAGGCCCTGCTCGGTG
>DAIDJI010000546.1 GCA_027451455.1 Planctomycetales bacterium
GAAACCGAGGCTGACGCCGAGGTCGATATCGGGAGGTCGCCCGGCCGGGACGCGGGCCATCGGGCACCCCGGCGGACCCACTCGCTCAGGGCGGCGATCTCCGTTTCCTTCAACTTGCCGCTGGGCGGCATCTGCACGTCGCCGTCGTACCGGATCGCGGAGACCAGCGAGCTTTCGTCCGGCTTTCCCGGGACAACCGCTGGTCCGCCGTCGCCGCCGCGGAGCATCGCCTCGCGCGCGTCGAGCCGCAGACCGGCCTTCGACTTCTCGGCACCGTGGCATTCCAGGCAATGCTCGACCAGCACTGGCCGGACCTTCGCCTCGAAGAATTCCTCCTCCGAACGGCCGGCATCGCCGGCCTGCGCAGAGACTCCGACCGCCAGGGTCGCGAGCCAGAGGCCAAGGATGGCCCGTCGCCCGGGGATCGATCGCAACAGGAAGCCCATACCGCCGCCCTCCGCCGAGAAGGTTGGAACGATATTGAACATCGGCCATACCGGCGTGGATGTCAAGGGCCCTCGGCACCAGCAGCGACGGCGAAGCCGCCCGCCTCAACGAATCGACGCCCTGCATCGGCAACCACCCCCGCCGCAACCGCCGCAACCAGAGCAATCCGCAAGGCCCCGCGAACCGCCACGGGAAGCCGACTCAGCCCGGGCGTGAAGGCGAGCATCGGAGCGGCGGCAAGGATTGCCGCGTGATCGGCGCGGAGCTCGCCAAAGAAGTGACCGATTGTCAGCAGCGAGGCCAGTCCGACGATCGCAACGCCAATCGATCGCGACCGCGCGACCGACCCGCCCAGCACCGAGGCCGAGAGCACCATCCCCGCCTCACCGGCTCCAAGGTAGCCCGACAGGGCGTTCGAGAGGGAAGCCGCGCCGATGATGATCGCCATCGCGATCGATAGCGAAAGATCCGTCCCCCGCTGCGTCACCAGGCTCCACTCAATCGCCTCGACCGCCCCAATGGCAACAAACACGAGAACAGCGAAGGTCGGCGTCCACGACGTCGACAGATAGACGGAGCCCCTCAAGAGGGCAGGTGCCCCGAACCCAGCGACGACCAGCCGGCACGCCCGGACGAGCCATCGCGACGCCCCCGGCAGTGCCCCCACGATCTCGACGATCAAAGCGGCCGGCATGACCAGGACGAGGAGCCGATCCATGTCCTCGCGGATCGACCACCGCGGGACGATCCCGAGCCATCCACAGCCGAGGTAGAATCCCGCGCCGACCGCGACGATCCTTCCGAGATCCGAGGCAACCCTCCCAAACTGCCCCGCGATCCCCGCGATCGCACCCGAGACCAGCATCGCCAGGACCACGGCCACGGCGATTGCGATCGGATCGGGCATCAGACCATCCTCCGTAGCGATCGCCCGGAACGTCGACAGAGAACACATCGCGACAGTTTACCGGCTCGACGCCTTGCCCGCGCAGAGGCTCGAACCCGTCCAGCTCCAACGACCACAACGGTGGCGACGGTCCCGGCGCTGGACTTGACCGCGACGGCCTTTATAATCGGCGCCGCTCCGGATCTCCCCAAATGAGGCAGGGTCCCATGCGACAACCCCGGCGAGCACAGGCGTCGATCCGTGTCGAGGACGAAAGAGGCCGAGCGGTGGCGCTCCCCTCTGGCAGCCTTTATCCGGCCGGAAGCCGGATCCAAATCGAAACCGACGCCTACTCGGCCGCCGTCGCGAACGCGGGTTACGTCTCGGGAGTCGCCGCCGGCTCGTTCGTCGACGCCAGGACCGGCGCCCGCGACCTTGGTTTCGGCCTGAGCATCGTCGACTTCCTGCTCGAACCCGCCGACCCGCAAAGGGCGATCCCCGCCGGCCAGTACACCTACGGTCCGGAGGACAGGGTTCACGGCAACATCCCCAAGCGATACGTCGAGGGCCCCCAGATCTGCACCCAGGCCAGGCAGCTCACACCCCGCGTCCATCGGGGCGACGACTTCACGGCGATCCAGACCCGCTATCACTGGAACGTCGCCTACGCCCCTCATCCCCGGGCCGGCTCTGTCTGGGAGCAGACACTCATCTTCCCCAACGCCGAGCGCTTCTTCCTCAGCTCCGACCGGGTTACCACCGTGGCCGAGTCGCCGGAGCTGTTCTTCCGGGTGGACATGCCCGGCCACATCAAACATAGGGGCGGCAGCGGCTTCGACCATGTCTACCTGAGCTATCACGACCCCGCGATCCTCCCCTCGACCGACTTCGCCGCCGACTTCGCCCCGGACGAGCGCTTCCTCTACCGACGAGGCGAGCGGCCCCTGCCCGAGCGGTTCATCCGCGCCTATCAGGTAACCCTCCCCGACGGCAAGGACGGCCCCTGGCTCGCCGGCATGACCCTGAACCCCGCGGATGTGTACCAGGCGTGGTGCCATCAGCGCGGTTACGTCTGCCTGATCGAGGAACTTGGCGGCCGACCCACCCGCCCCGGCGACACCTTCGGGGCCTGCTATCTGATCGGCTGGTTCGATGACCTCAACTCGATGCACCAGACCTACGACCGCTTCCGAGGCTGGAGCGGGCTCGCCCTGGAGGGGAGAGCGGAGAATCCGACGGGCTACAAGGGCTTGAAGAGCGGCGAACTCACGCCGGTCCCTCTGGAGAAGGGATGACGGACTTCAATTTCTCGTCCGGCCTCCCCGGCCGGCGCCCTGGACCGAAAACGGAACACCCGAAGTCGATCAAAGTCCAAACGCTCGTTCGAGGTCGGCGATGACGTCGTCGGGCATCCGGTGAATGACGCCCGCGTTCAGGGCCAGGCCGTTGATCATCGCCTCGGCCGTCGATTCGAGGACTTCGAGCCGGTCGAAGGCATCCAGGATGCTGGTCCCGACCACCTGCACGCCGTCATTTTCCAGGATCATGACGGGAAACTTCAGCGAGGCCCGACCGGCGATCGCGGCGCCGTCGCCGAACCGATCGGCGTACGGGATGCGCGGGACGTCGCGGAGGAAGACGTAGCTCTCGGGGATCGTCCGCGTCTCGATCGGCTTGCCGGTGACGGCGAACGCGGTTGCGTTGACCGGGTAGGCGTTGACGATCGCCTGGGCCTCGGGGTGGGCCTCGTAGATGGCGCGGTGGATCCGGGCGGAACTGCTCGGCGCCTTCCTCTCCGCGGGCTGCCCGCGTCGCACGAGGACGATATCGGCTGGCCCGAGATCGCAGCGATCGGTCCGATGGGGGGTGATGAGGAACGAATCGGCGTCGAGTCGGGCGGAGAAGGTGCCGACGGTGCTGATCATCAGTCGCTGTCGGTAGCTTCGGGCGACGAACTCGCAGAGCTGCGCCCGTAGTTCTTTTTCCCGGCTGGTGACCGGTCCGGTTCGGGGTTCGTCCGAACCGCCCGCGGCCGGGCGGGGTCGGTCGGCCTCGTCGTCAGTCAGGTAATGGACGGGTCCGAGGGTACTCGCCTTGATGAGGATCTTCGCGGCGAATTCCAGGGTCTCGAATCGCTCGAAGGCCCGCGCCAGAGTCTCGCCTCCCGTGACGACGCCGTGGTTCTCCAGGACGAGGCAGTGGGCGCCATCGGCGAACGCCGAGGCGATGTTCCGGCCGAGCGCCTCGCTGCCCGGCAAGGCATACGGAGCGAAGCCGACGGGACCGCAGACCTTCCGCGACTGGGGAAGCAACCGGGTGTCGGGGACGCGCCGGCAGATGCTGAACGCGACGAGGGCGACCGGGTGGGCGTGGACGATCGCCCGGATGTCGGGCCGGGCCTCGTAGATCGCCCGGTGGAATGGGAACTCCGACGACGGCCGATGCGGTCCCTCGACCGAACCGTCCGGGAGGACGCGGGCGATATCCTCGCGGCGGAGGCTCCCCTTGTCGACCCGCGCCGGCGTGATCCAGATCGATCCGTCGTCGTCGAGGATCGAGAGGTTGCCGCCGGACGTGGTGGTCATCCGGTATCCATAGATGCGCTGCATGGTCCGCACGATCTCGTCGCGCGGGTGGATCAGGTCGCGAGTCCCGTACATCGGCGTGGTCCTCCTGGGTCCCGCCATTACACGGGAACCCGGGCCTCCGATCAACGCCGCGTCGTGCTTTCTTGATCGCCGTCCCCCTGACGCCCGTCGATCGCCCGGAGCGCCTCCATCGCCCCCATCGGCAGCCCGATCTGACCGGCCGGGACGTCGGGCTCGCGGGTGTTGAGCCGGATCAGCGTGGCGCCGAGCTGGTCGACGAAGTCCTCGCTGTCGACCATGGCGCGCAGGTGGGCGCGGATCGTCTTGACGAGATCCTTGGGCGGAGGCCCGTAGCTGATCTTCTTGGTCTGGCTCTTTCGCTTCGGCAGTGGCATCGGCAGCATGGTCTCGTCTCCCATCATGGTCTCGTCGATGTTGCAGATGAAGGTCGT
>DAIDJI010000547.1 GCA_027451455.1 Planctomycetales bacterium
ATCTCGAGTCGATGGCCGAGGTCGCCCGTGGCCTGGGAGCGACCATCTCGCTCGGCGATGAGGTCAAGGGGATTCGCTTCCGGGGACGTCGGGCCGTTGGAGTGGAGTCAACCTCCGGCTATCACGAGTGCGATGCGCTGGTGATCAACGCCGACTTCTCCCGCGCGATGACGAGGCTTGTTCCCGATCCGCTTCGCCGTCGATGGAGCGATCGGAAAATCGCCCGCAAGAAATACTCCTGCTCGACGTTCATGCTCTATCTGGGCGTGGAGGGGCGGTTCGACGACCTCTCGCATCATACGATCTACCTGGCGAGCGACTATCTCCGGAACCTCGGCGATATTGAGAATCGCCACGTGCTTTCGGAGGATCCTTCGTTCTACGTTCAGAATGCCTGCGTCACCGATCCCGGCCTCGCGCCGGAAGGTTGCAGCACACTCTACGTGCTGCTGCCGGTCACACACCAGCATCCGAACGTGGATTGGACCCTCGAGGCGCCTCGCTATCGGGAGGTCGCGCTCCGACAACTTGCCCGGCTGGGCATCAAGAACGTCGAGCGTCGGATCAGGTTCGAGCGGATGATCACGCCGGCCGACTGGGACCAGGGCTTTGAGATCCACCTCGGCGCCACGTTCAACCTGGCCCATACTCTGAAGCAGATGCTCCATCTTCGGCCGAGGAACCGTTTCGAGGACCTCGACTCGGTTTACCTGGTCGGCGGCGGAACACATCCGGGCAGCGGCCTCCCGGTGATCTTTGAATCCGCTCGGATCACATCGCGACTGATCGGTCAGGACCTCGGCGTGGATGTTCCGGTCGATGGGACGGTCCCGGCTCCCCCGATGGGTGAACTGCTAAACGTCTGAAGCCGGTCACGCAACCTTGGTTCCAGGACATATGAGAGAGGATCGGGCCATGCAGACCAGGAAAGACGGACAGATTGGTGTGATCGGTGGAGGGCTGGGCGGACTGGCTTCGGCGTGTGTGCTCGCCGCGCGGGGGTATTCGGTCGTCCTTTTTGAAAAGAACGAATGGCTCGGCGGGAAGGCGGCCGTGCTGGAGGTTGACGGTTTTCGGTTCGACATGGGGCCGACGATTCTTCTGATGCCCTCCGTCCTGAAGCGGATCTTCGCCGAGGCGGGCCGCAACCTTGCTGACGAGCTCGAACTCGTCCCGCTCGACCCGCAATGGCGGTCCTTCTTCGACGACGGGTCGACGCTCGACCTCCACGCCGACCTGCCGAAGATGTCGGCCGTCCTCAACGAGTTCGACCGGAGTGGGCGGACGACCGACGGCTACGGCCGGTTCCTCGACCTCTCGGAAAAGCTCGACGAGATCTCGCACCGCTACTTTTTCTGGCGGTCGATCGGCGGCCTCCGCGACATGTTCGATCCCTCGACGGCCGCGAGCCCTTCGACATTGCAGGATGTCCTGCGAATGCGGCCCTGGAGCACCGTGGGAGCGACGATTCGGTCGTTCGTGAAGGAGCCGCGGGTCGCGCAAATGCTCGACCACTTCACGCAGTACGTCGGCTCGTCTCCCGACCTTTCGCCGGCGGTCCTCTGCGGGATCGCCCACATGCAGACCGGCGAGGGAGTCTGGTATCCGAGAGGCGGGACACGGGCTGTCGCCGAGGCACTGATCCGGCTCGCGACCGAGCTTGGCGTCGAGCTGAACACGGGCGTCGGTGTCCGCAAGATCGCCCTGGGGCTGTCCGGTGAGGTGGCGGGCGTCGAGACGGACGACGGCCGAATGATCCCACTCGCCGCGGTCGTCTCGAACTCCGACGCCGTCCGGACCCATCGCGAACTGCTCCGCGACCATTCGGCCTCGCGAAAATTCGAGAAGCGTCGGAACTACGAGCCGGCCTGCTCGGGCGTGGTCCTGTACCTTGGCCTTGATCGTCGGTATGACCAACTGCTGCACCACAACTTTGTCTTTTCGCGCGACCCGCACGAGGAGTTCGACGCGATCTACCGGAAGGGCGAGCCAGCGCCCGACCCGACCTGCTACCTGTGTGCCCCAGCCGTTACCGAGTCGGAGGTTGCCCCCGACGGAGGCGAAGCACTGTATGTGCTGGTCCACGCGCCGTATCTCCGTCCCGGACACAACTGGGATGAGATGTACCCGCGCTATCGAAAAGTGATTCTCGACAAGCTGGCCCGGACGGCGGGAATGGATGACCTGGAGAGCCGGATTTGCGTGGAGCGTCGGCTGACGCCGGTCGACATTCACGAGCGATATCGGGTCCTGAATGGGGCGATCTACGGCCTGGCGAGCCACGGACGCTTCCACGGGGCCTTCAAGCCGGCCAATCGAAGTTCGGAGGTACCGGGCCTCTACCTGGCGGGCGGGGCGGCCCATCCGGGTCCGGGGATGCCGATGGTTTTGATGTCGGGCTGGATTGCGGCCGATACTCTCGATCGCGATGCGGTTGTCGAGCGGGGGTCAGTGGTGGCGTCTGTTTCCGAGGAAGAGGCCGTTCATGCCCGCTCCCTCGACGCCTGATGCGATCATCAGACGCTCTCCCAGGGTTTTCCGTTTCTTCCGGTGGTACGCCCGGCATTACCTGGCCCACGGTTTTCACTCCCTCCGGATCTCGCGGACCGGGCCGATGCCGGATCTCCCGGATCGGCCGGTGATCGTGGTCCTGAATCATGCCTCCTGGTGGGACCCGCTCGTCGCGATTGCGTTGACGAGCGATCTCCCGGGGCATCGGGTTCATTATGCCCCCATCGAGTCGATCGGGCTGGCTCAGTATCCCTTCTTCGAGAGGCTGGGATTCTTCGGGATCGACACGACCACGCGGTCGGGCGCGGCCCGGTTCCTCCGGACCGGGCTCGCGGTCCTTGAGCGACCCGAGGTCATGCTCTGGATCACTGCGCAGGGGGCTTTTGTCGACCCCCGCGACCGCCCGATCCGGCTCCGGCCCGGGATCGGGCACCTGGCCCACCGACTCTCCGATTCGGTGGTCTGGACGCTCGCGATCGAGTATCCCTTCTGGAACGATCGATGTCCTGAGGCTCTGTTGCGGTTCGGTCGTCCGATCGCAATCTCGGACGGCTCAACGGCCCGCCCCCGCGAGTGGACCTCGGCGATCGAGAGTTCGCTGGAGGAGTCGCAAGACACACTGGCGGCGGAGGCCCGTCGACGCGATCCCGACGCCTTCTCCGTCTTGATCGGGGGGACGGCCGGGGTCGGGGGCGTGTATGATGGTTGGCGGAGGATGCGGGCCTGGCTCGGCGGCCGGAAGTTCCGCTCCGAGCACGCGATCCGGGCGGCGGAATCGACCGACGATCGCGAGTTCCACGTAATCGACGGCCGGAACACCTTCGAATGACGCTCCTCATCCCGTTGCTGGTCGCTCTCTCGATCACGTCGGCGCTGATACCTGCGCTCTTGATGTGGTCCAACCTCCGACGATTCCTCCCGCCTCCGCCGCCAGCCACGGGACGTCGCCCCTCGATCTCGGTATTGATCCCCGCGAGAGACGAAGGGGCGGTGATCGAGGCGTCGGTTCAGGCCGCGGCGGCGAGCCGCGATGTCGAGGTCGAGGTGATCGTGCTCGACGATCGATCGGAGGACGCGACCGCCGCGATTGTCCAGGAAATGGCCAGGCGCGACCCGAAAGTGCGGCTTGTCCACGGCAAGGATTTGCCTCCAGGCTGGTGCGGCAAGCAGCACGCCTGCTGGTTACTTGCCCACGAGGCCCGGCATCCTTACCTGGTCTTCATCGATGCGGACGTCCGACTGGCGCCTGATGCGCTGGCCCGGCTGGTCGCAGGGATGGAGGAGTCGGGGGTTGACCTCCTCAGCGGCTTCCCTGGGCAAGAGACGGTCGGTCTGATCGAGAAGCTGGTCATTCCGCTGATGCACTTCATTTTGCTCGGCTTTCTGCCGATCGCCCGGATGAGGCGGAGCCATCGGCCGGAGTTTGCCGCGGGATGCGGCCAGCTCTTCGTGACCAGGCGCGAGGCCTACGACCGCGCCGGCGGTCACGCGGCGATCCGGCGGACCCTCCACGACGGCATCCGATTGCCGAGGGCCTATCGACAGGCCGGTCTGCGGACGGATCTCTGCGACGCGACCGACCTCGCCGTTTGCCGGATGTATCGATCGGCTGCGGCCGTCTGGAACGGGCTGGCCAAGAATGCCGGCGAGGCTCTGGCTGCGCCCCGGATGATCGGACCGATGAGCGTGATCCTGCTCGGGGGACAGGTCTTCCCCGTGGGGCTTGTCGCGGCGGCGATCCTTTACGGGCTCTCGCGCAGTGGTGCGGGAACCATGGCCCTGGTGCTGGCCGGCGTTGCGGTTGCCAGCCTGGCGACCGCTCTGACAGCGCTGGCGCTGTCCATGGCGCCCAATCC
>DAIDJI010000548.1 GCA_027451455.1 Planctomycetales bacterium
CGACGATGCGTCCCCACCGCGTCCGCACCACGAGTACGGTGCGGTTCTCGTACAGGAGCTGCCCGTCGGGCCCGCGCGCGCCATCGTTGAAACGGACCATCGCGGTCAATCGCCAGGGCGGGCCGGCGAACGCGATCTCGGTGATCTCGCCGCTATCTCGGCGGAGCCTCAAGGTGGGCTGCTGGAGGTAGGCCGCCTTCCCGCCCATCTCCGTCCCGCCGACCGGGCGACGGCCCTCGACCTCGACGACGCCCTCGACCTGCGTCAGCCATCGTCGGTGGCCCACCCGCACGTACTGCGTCACTCGAACGCGGGTCCCCGGCTGATACGTCGGCTTCGGTGCTGTCGGGAGCATGGGGTCCTCTTTGCACTCCAGGGCGGCCCCGACGCCGGGACCGCAGGTCTCTTGGGATCGGATCCGGCGGAGACGGACCGCCGCTCCGGATTCTATGTCGACGATTGTTCCACGAGAAGGCCCCGCCCGCAATCCGGAGTCGGGACGTCCCCAGATCCTCCGCGAGATCCTCGACCCGGCTTCATCGAGCATGGCCGACCGACCAGCCGATCGAAATGGGCAACCGCGTATCGCCAGGCCCAAGTTCCGATCGCCAATGGACCCACGATCGCAGCGCCCCAGGCCCCGAAGACGACCAGGGGCATCTGACCGTCGGCGAATCCGCCCCAGGGGTATCGCGGGTCCAGCAGATCCGACATCGCACCGGCCATCTCGCGCCAGGAGACCAGTGATGTCCAGGCGATCAGAGGAAGCGAGGAGAAGCCGATCAGCACGGGATTGAGCCCGGCCGGCAGGAAGATCACGATCAGGCCCGTGCAGGCCAGGTAGAGGGTCGAGGCGACTCCATAATCCGGCGCGACGTCGTCACGAGGCGCCCGAACCGCCCCCAGCGCCCCGAGGGTCGCCACCATCCAGCACGCCGCGACGACCTCCAGCATCGTGACGACGAACCCAATCGGATGGATCGCGCCGGCGGCCAGGCCGATCGACCAGACGAGGAGCGGAAGAATCAGGACGAACCGCGCCCGCCAGAGGCCCGCCAGGATCGCCGACCGGAGGATCTCCCGGCCCGAGAGCGGCGTTGCCAGCAGGCTCGTCCAGGTTCCCCGAACGCGCTCGACGCCGAGCGCCTCCGACGAGTAGCCCGCGACCACGAAACAGACGGCCAACATCATCGGGACGGTCACATACCGGATGAAGAGGTTGAACTCGGCCCTCGCGATGTCGCCCGACCCGTTGACGACTCCTCGGATCCCGAACAGCCGGATCAGGACCGGTCTCGAATCGGCCGAGGCACCGGCGAATCCCGAGGCATAGCCGTGCTGCCAGACCTCTGCGAACGCCGGACGGGCGTAGACGAAGATCCCCATCGCCAGCCCGATCGAGAGGCCCACGAAGATCAGCCGGTTTAAATTCCGGACGAACGCAACCTCCCGCGAGGTGTACCGCTCGCGCCAGAAGATCGGATCGTCGCCGACCGGCGGCCGGGTCCGCCATCGCCACGAAAGCCGACGACGAGCCCGACGCGCGGCCTTCCGGTCGACACCGGCGAGCGACCGATGCACCGGCCGGAGCCGGGCGATCGCGGCGATCGTGAGCAGGAATGCCGTCCCGAGCTGGATCGCGATCATCCAGATGATCTCTCGGGTCAGTTGGGCCCGAGAACCGACTCCCGTGATGATGTGCAGGGCGACAGGCAGCGGACTCGTCGAGGCCAGCCACCAGTTCGCCGCGAGCAGCCACGACGGAAGCCGGAACGCGAGTTTGGGGGCGCTCGTCGCCAGGGTAAACGGCCCGATCATCCAGGCCGACATCGCCAGCGTGAACAGCAGAACCGAGGCGCGGCGGTCGGGCGCCTCAACCGAGGCCCAGACCGCCAGGGCGCCCAGGAACACGACGATCGAGAACAACGCGGCGCAGGCCAGCCCGATCCAGTACAGGTCGATCCCGCCCAGAGAGTGGAGGAGCAGGACGATCGGCACCCCGGCGGCGAGCGTCACCAGCGTGGCCACGAGCCCCGCGGCGAATTTCCCGAGAACGATCCCGACGCTCGACATCCAGGTCACGAGCAGGTGATCGAGCGTCCGCCGCTCGCGCTCGCCGACGATCGAGAGCGCCACCCGGATCATCACCGGGAAACCGAGCCCGAGCTGCGCGAACGAGGCGAACAACATCGCCGTGCCCGCGACCTGGATCATCTGGCGGCCTTCCACGACGCCGCCGAGCCAGTACGCCCTCCCCGCAAACGACCCGCCCACCGCCAGGAAAACCAGGATCGCCAGCCCGACACGCGCGCCCTGCTCCCGACCCTGCCGGGACATCGCCACCATCTCGCGACGGAAGATCGTTATGATGTCCAAGGTGGTACCTCCGCGGGCAACCGTCACCCCGGCAGGAAAGTAGGTCCGGCTTTCCCGCCTGACCCACCCGAACGAGGTCGGGCGGCACCGCCCGACCTCCCTTCACCGGACCGTGAACGAGACATTCTGAAGCCTACCACAAATGTCAGATAGACACAAGGAATCAAGGCGGCGGGACGTGACGCGACCGGGACCCGATTCGTTGGCGGCGATCTTGAAGCGGTGCGGGATCGCGATGGAGGCCGGGCCGATCGATCGGCTCTGGCGGTATCACCGGATGCTGCGCGAGGCGAACCCTCGGCTGAACCTGACGCGAATCCACAACTTCGAGAACATGGTGCTGAAGCACTATGTCGACAGCCTGCTGGTGCTCCGGTTCGCCGAGCTTCCCTCGCCGATCATCGACATGGGCTCGGGACCGGGCCTGCCGGGAATCCCTCTGAAGATCGCCCGGCCGGGCGTCCGGATGATCCTGGCCGAGCCTCGCGGGGCACGCGCCGAGTTCCTCTGCGAGGTCGTCCGCGAGCTGGAACTCGAAGGCGTCGAGGTCTACGCGCACAAGGTTGGGGCCGACTACCCTGAACCGGTCGCCGGCGTGATCACCCGGGCCGTCGCGACGATCCCCGAGACGCTCGACCGCGTCGCCGGATGCCTTGCGCCCGGCGGGAAGATGCTCTTCATGAAGGGCCCCGGCTGCGACGACGAGATCGCCGAGGCCGGCCGTACCCACGCCGACGCCTTCCGCCTCCTCAACGATCACGCCTACGCGATCCCCGGCACCGACCACCTCCGCCGGCTGGTCGTTTACGAGCGGCTGGAGGGGGATGTCCTGCCGAGTCGGGGAGGACGGTCGATCACGGTCCCTGCGGAAGCCTTCGGCGGCGAGGTCCGCGAGATTGCGAGCCCGTCGAACCCGACCTTCCGCGCCCTGAAATCGGTGCTGGGCGGCCCGGGCATCCGCGAGCACGGCGAGGCGATCCTGGCGGGGTCTCGCATCCGAGACGAGGTCGTCGAACGCTTCCCCGACCGCGTCGCCGGATGGATCACCGACGCCGACGGCTCACCGCCGCCGACCGCGTCGATCGCCTGGCTCCGGCTCTCGGCCCCGCTCTTCAAGGAACTGGACGTCTCGGGAACGCATTCCCCATTGCTGCTGGTGAAGGTCCCGCCGATGGAGCCCTGGGACGACGCCGAGCCCTGGCCGGACGGCTGCACGCTCTTCGTCCCGTTCCAGGACCCGGAGAACGTCGGCGCGGTGATTCGATCGGCGGCGGCGTTCGGCGTGGCGCGGGTGGTGCTGCTGAAGGAGGCGTCGCACCCGTTCCATCCCCGGAGTAGCCGGGCCGCGGGCCCTTCGCTCTTCCAGGTCCCGATCCAGAGGGGTCCCCGGCTCGCCGACCTGAAATCGACCGCCGCCCCACTGATTGCCATGGACACGACCGGCCCCGAACTCTCCGCGGCCCCGTTCCCCGACCGATTTGGATTGGTCGTCGGCGTGGAGGGCCCGGGCCTGCCACCGCATCTTCGGGCGGGCGAGCGCCGACGAATCGCCATGCAACCCGGCGTCGAGTCCCTCAACGCCGCCGCCGCCGCCGCCGTCGCCCTCTACGTCTGGTCCCGATCCGCCGGGCCAGACAGGCACCCGCTTACTTTTTCTCCCGCTTCAGCTCCGTGACAATCTGCTCAAAGCCAATCTGCTCGTACTTCTCAGGACGCTCACCGATCGCGCGGAAGCAGAAGATGAACTGGTCGTCGCCGTTGAACTTGTAAATCCCCTTGCAGATCTTCCCCTTCGCATCGTCGGGGCCCTCGTTGATCTTCAGATCGATCGACTTCTCGGGCTTCGCCGAGGCATCGAGAACGACGGTCATCTCGTAGCTTCGGCTCGGGGCCTCGACCTTCACCTTGTCGCCGTGGAAGGTGTAGACAACCTTCTCACCCGGCATGCCCGAAGGAGCGATCCACTTCCCTTCGAGCT
>DAIDJI010000549.1 GCA_027451455.1 Planctomycetales bacterium
GGCTGGACCTTGCCGTTCCTGCGCGCCTTTCGCCCGGCCCGTGTCGTCCGTTTTGAGGCGAGAGGCGATCGTCGGGCGTCGACCGCCGGGCTGATGGATCGCTGGACGGAGGCGGCCCTGGCCGTTTCGCGGGCCTGGTCGCCGTCGTCGATTCCCGACAGGGACCTGCCTCCCGCGGGTGCTCCGCCGCGAGGAATTGGCCCAACCCCGCCGGCTCTGGTCCTCAGCTCGCCCGATAGCCCGATGCTCGCTGGTGCAGTGGCGCTGGCGGCCGGGCATTTTCAGCCGCTGCTCCGGGTCGAGCCGGTAGTCTGGGACCTTGATGGCAACGGAGCCCATCGGGCCTTCCGCTATGGCGACGTTCTGACGCTCCCCCAGGCCTGGGAATTCGCCCGGCACGTCGAGGCGCGGGCGGCGGGCGTCGTCGGCCGTTACGAGGGTCTCGGCGACGATTGCGACTTCCTCACGATCGCCGGAGACTGGCCCTATCGCTACGACGATTCTGTCGAGCCGGCTCCCGCGCAGGGCATCCAGGCGATGGACGATCTGATCGGGCGAGTGCTTGTGGGCGCGCCCGACGCGAGCGGCCTGGCCCGATCGCGCCGGCGGTGGGCGTACGCCGGTCGGCTGCTAGGCGACGCGCCGGCAAGCGTGGCCCGCGCGATGGGAGCCCTGTTCCTCCAGCCCGAGATGGCGATGGTCTGGGATACGTACGAGCCTGGTTCCGAGCGGTCTCGGTATTCGGGCGTTCCGGCGGCGCAGGTCCTCGGGAGGGCACGAGCGGTGCCGGGACCGGTGGTCATGGCCATCGGACAGGGCGCCGACCTGGCGAACTGGGACCGAGTGATGGACCCCTCGAATCGCTTCGGCTTCCTCTGGCTCAACTCGACCGGTAGCCCGACCGATTTCACGATCTCCGGCGGACCCGGACATCCGGCCGACCTGCCCGCCGGTCTTCCGTTGGCGACCGTGATGATCCACAGCTTCTCGGCCGCTGATCCCGCCGACTCATCGACGATCGCCGGGCGATGGCTGACCCAGGGAGCCTACGTTTATTACGGGAGCGTCAACGAGCCCTATCTGATGGCGTTTCGGTTGCCGGGGCTGGCGGTTGACCTTGCGGTGCGCGGCGTTCCCCTTTCAGCGGCGCTCCGGCAGGGAGAATCGGAGCCGATGGGCCGGCCCTGGCGGCTCGTCTACCTGGGCGATCCGCTCTATCGGCTGACGAGGGCGGATGCTCGCCCCGAGCGGATCACCCCGTCCCACTGGCGAGAAGGGGATGACGCCCACGCAACCTGGGCGGCCGAGGCGATCGCTCCGGCCGAGTCCGACGTCGAAACAATCGGTCGGCTTCCGGCGGATCGCCGGCTCCAGTGGTGTCGCGATTCGGCCGCTGCCGATCTCGCCCGGGACGCCAGCCGCCCGCACTCGGAGCCTGGCTTCGACTGGCGGTCGATCCTGCTGGCGATCCCCCGCGAGTCGCTCTCTCTCCGGGCTCGACCGGCCCTCGACGAGATGATCGTCGATCTGCTTTCTCAATCGGGAGCCTGGGACGAGTTGCACGCTCGGGCCGCCGCCATCCCGCCCGGTTCGCGCCGGCCGAAGGTCCAGGCGGCGCTGGAGGCTGGGGCCATCTTTCGCCTTGCCCGCGCCGACCGCGAGGCCGATCCGGTCCGCCGTCGCGACCGGATCGAGGCCCTTCGACGCGAGATCGGACAGGCCTCCTGGCCCTCGGGATCGCCATTCCCCAACCAGTTCGCCCGGCGCGTCGAGGCGATTCTGCGGCGCGGCGGCGCGCGATGAAGGATGTTCGCTCAGGGTCTGGATTCCAGATTCTCGACGGAGGAAGGAATCATTCCTCTGGAATCTTCCATCGGGAATCGGGAGCAATCCCAGATCACCGACCAGCCTGCCCCGCCGGAATCCCTCCCAACAGAACCGGCCTACGACCCCGTGTTCCCGACCGGCCCGATCGGCTGGATGGTCGAGACCTGGTAGGCCCCGTTGCGGTTGCCGACGAGCCGGGATGAGGTGAAGAAATTGACGTTCTTCCGCGAAGCGGTGTCGATGTGGCTGATCGGCAGGCCGACGATCGTGGTATTGATCAGGTGCTGTACCTTGATCGTGGCCAGGTTGCCGGTGTCGTTGAGGAAGACGCCGTTGGCGGTATTGCCGCGGATCGACTGGACGTTCCCCTGGATATCAATCAGGGCGACGCCGCCGAGGTCGGTCCGGAAGCTCTGGCTCAGCCCGGTGAGCGGGTCGGCGTAGGCGATGGAGATCACGCCCCGGGTTGCGAGCGAGGTGGGAGCGAGTAGCTTGATCGTGTTCTTGCCGCCGGAGGTGCCGGTGTCGAGGGCCAGGTTCTGGTCCACGGCGCCGAGGGCCTCGCCGATCTGCCCGACCGGGATCGGGTTGATCGCGACCTGGGTGAGATTGCCGTTGGTGACCAGCCCGTTGCGTGAGAGGACCGAGAACCCATTGCTGACACTCGATCCGCCGGGGCCCGCGGTGACGTTCTGGGTGCCGATCGCCTCGATCCCGAGCTGGAGCTGGTCGGGCTGGATCGTGTTGAAGTGGGCGGCGACCGTGGCATACATGTTGTTCGAGCCGGCGACACCGGTGAGACCGCCCAGCAGGTTCACCTCGGAGGCCGGGATGAAGGGTGCCGGACCGAGGCCCTTGACGGTGCCCGATTGCAGGCTCGCGGCCAGGTCGATCATGTGCAACTGGTTGATCGAGGTACTACCCAGAACGGTGACGTTCCCGGCCGTCGCGACGAAATCGACGGGGAGGGCCGTGGCGAAGGATCCCATGGGGGCGCCTGTCTCGGCGTTGAAGGCGTAGACCGTCTGGCCTGAGGGAGCGAGCAGGATCGGCGTGTTGCCAAGGTGGGCGAGGTCGATCCCGGCCGTCGCCGGGGCGCCCGGCAGGGAGATCGGCGCAAAGGTCGGGTCTACCGTCCCGGTATTGTTCTGTAAATTCAGGTCGAAGCGGACGATCTGCCCGGTCTTTGAGTCGTACCCAAAGATTTTTGAGTCGGTGAGCGGGTTGATATGTCGGGAGGTCGGCCCGCCGATGGTGTTGGCCTTCAGAATGATGCCTGGAGGCGCAGGGGGCTGGGTGGCCGGCTGGCCTGGCGCCAGCGGTTCGAGCAGGTTTGGCTGTGCGGTAAAGCTGCCGCCGACGTTGGTCAGGATCTGGTCGCGTCCCCCGTCACTCACGTAGGTGAGGGTGGTTCCCTGGGTCGTGGTGATCGTCGCCGACTGGCCGGCTTCCAGAGTCGCCGAGGCTCCCGTCGATCCTCCGCTAAAGAGCGAGGAGTTGCCGGTGACGATCGGGACGATCGTGGTCCCAATAATCGTTTCGACGGGCTGCTGGTTGATCGTTGTCACGCCGGTGAGCGAGCCGGTATTGCTGCCGACGGTCGAAGTGGTGCTGGTGACGGTACCGAGCGAGCCGGTGGTGGTCGTGGAACTACTGGTCGAGCCGACGAGCTGGCCATAGAGCCCGGCCGAGCCTCCGGCGGTGTTGCCCGCATTGGCCGGCAGGATACGGTAAATGGGGTGAGGCGGCAGGTTGCGGAGTTGGAGGTTGGTGTTGGGTCCGATGGAGTGGAGGATCACCGAGGTGACGCCGGGGGTCAGGTTGATCGAGCCGCCGGCGACCAGGTCGAAGGAATTCATCATAACGGCGGCGAGGGGCGTTCCGCCGACGCCGGTAAGGCTGTCGGGCGTTCCGGCGGCGATGAGTTGCAAGTTATGGATGCTCGCAAGCGGGGCGTGCCCGCCACCCCCCTGGACGGTGCCAACGATCTTGGAATAGGCGTTGGTCCCGCCGTAGACCAGGTCGAGCGCCCCGCCGGGTCCGACGGTCGTTCCCTGAAGGCTACCCACACCGATAACGCGAATGGTGGCGAGGCCGCCGGAGAGGGTCACGTACTGGAAGACCTGTCCCTTGGCCGAGAGTACGCCGCCGGGTGAGGCCGAGGACTGGGCCGCGGCTGTGGCGGGGTGGGATCCGAGGGCGCTCAGGAGTTGTCGTCCTTCCAGGCCCTCGACGACCGGTCGAGCCCGGTGGGCCGGCTTCGTCCTCGGCTTCGCTTCCGTGCGCCTCATCGCAATCCTCCCGTCGCCGACACAATCCGGGTCGGGCGGCTCCACGTCCTGCGAAGCCCCGGCCATCGATCCCTCTATTCCATTCGGCAAAACCAGGCGTTCGGTGTAACCGACTCTCCGGATTGATCCCCCCTGCCCCCGCAAACTCACCGGATCCGGCCGTCTCGGGACGGGTGGGTCGGCCGTTCGTCGTCCGACCGAATCTTCAGCGGTCGATGTCCGCTGGAATCATGAG
>DAIDJI010000550.1 GCA_027451455.1 Planctomycetales bacterium
CTCCGGGGCCGGCGGCCGGATTGTGCTCGCGGTTGGACCCGAGGGGGGGCTCACCGAGGCCGAAGCCTTGATGGCGGCCGAGATCGGTTGGTTTCCCATTCGGCTCGGTTACAATGTGTTGCGTGTCGAGACCGCGGGTTTGGCGGGGTGTGCGGCCCTGATCGGCCGGATGGCCGGGGTGGAAACGGAGGCATGATGGACGCTGTCGAGATCGTCAAGATGATGGCGCTGGGGCTCGCGGCCGGGGTGCTCAGCGGTCTCTTTGGGATCGGCGGCGGCCTGGTGATCGTTCCGGCGCTGACCGTTCTGTTCGGGTTCCCGATCAAGATCGCAAACGGGACGTCGCTTTGTGCGCTGCTGGCACCGACGGGTCTGCTCGGGGTGATCGAGTACTGGAAAGACGGCAACATCCGCCTCGGCGCCGGGCTCTGCATTGCGGCGGGTCTGTTCGTGGGCGGGTATTTCGGGGCGCACTTTGTCGGGCGGATACCGGCGGCCTCGATCAAGAAGATGTATGCCATCTTCCTGATCGTGGTTGCCGTCTACTTTCTCCTGACGGCCGACCGTCCGGCGGGGCGAGCGCCTGTGGTTGTGGCGCCGCCGACCGAGGCGGCCGGCGATCAGGCAGTCCACTGACCGCCCGACTTGTCCTGATAAACGGACCAGACGTATCCGTCGGGATCGCGGAGCGCGAATTCGCGCCAGCCCCAGCTCTGGTCGGTTGGCTCGCCGGAGACGCTGAGCATCGCTCCGGCGTCGAGGCACTGGTTGAAGAAGGCATCGACGTCGGCGACCTGCAATTGCAGGTGGATTCCCACGCCGACCCGGGTGTCGGCGAACTCCTGCGCGTGGGGTTCCTGCGGATGGAGCATCAGGGTAAACCCGCCGATCCGGAGGATCGCGAGCGAGTAAGGCGCGGTCTCGTTTTCGGCGTGGACCTCGACGACATCGGCTCCGACGACCTCGTTGTAGAATTCGAGGGATCGGCGGACGTCCTTGACGTACAGGAAGGCGCTCGTAACCCGACCCGTCATGCCCATCCCCCTCTCGACCATCGGCGGCCCGTGGCGGACTCTCCCGCCGTCCCGGGGAGATTAACCCGTCGTCCCAATCCTGACAACTGAAACCGCCGGATCGCTGTCTCAACTTTCCAGGGGTGCCGTTCCGGCGAAGAAATCGACCGTCTTTCGGATTGCTGGCAAGAGGAAGCCGGCCGCCGAGTAGTGGCCGCAATCGTACCAATGGATCGTGGGGCGTCCGGCGGCCTCCCAGAGCGCCCGTGCGGAGGACGGGGGGATCACCTCGTCGACGTTTCCGGCCACCATGAAGACGCGCTTACTGCGGAGTCGACGGGCGTAAGTGAGCGGGTCGTAGGGCTGCGAGAGCGTCCTGAGTTCATCGAGCGTCCGGCCCGACTGAACCCATTGGGCCCGGAAGTTCCGGGCTTCGGGCATCGTCCAGAGGATGGAGACGAGGTCGCCACCCGCGAGCAGGAAGGCCCCCTGCCCGATCTCGGGATCGACCGCGACCACAATCGATGAGACGATCCCGCCCAGACTGATTCCCGTCGCGCCGAGGCGCCTCGCGTCGACCTCGGGTCGCCTCGACAGCCAGATCGCGGCCCGCCGGACGTCGCAGACCCCCTGCCGCATCGCCGTTACCGATCGCTCGATGTCCTCGGCCCGAATCCTCTTTGGATCGCGGACGAACGAGGCCGGCCGCCGCTCGCCATAATAGGGGAGCTTGAGAAAAAGCGCAGCGACCCCCCGGTCGGCGAGCCGGGCCGCCATGTAGCGCGAGAGTGCGAAGTCGGCACCGAGGATGTGCAGGACGACCACCGCCGGATGCTTCCCCTGGCCCTTCGGCTGGAAGTACTCGGCATGGACCGTGTTGTTGACCACTTCCTTTGTCTCGATCGGCGAGGGGAACCGAAGCCGGGCAACCGAGTATCGTGCGGTTTCCAGCGTCGGTTCCAGTTCGTAGTCAAACCTGGCCGCCCTGAGCCGGAAGAGTTCGGGGACCGTTGCCTCGCTGGCGGCTGGGCGGAACTCGATCGTTCCGCGGAGAGCCGGCTCAGGCGGGAGGGAGATCGTGGCGTAAATAAGCATAAGGACGGCCATGTCTTTCGATCCTCCTCAAGGGCCGGAGACTCGGCGTTGCCGCCCCGGCGGTATTCTTCTACATTACGGTCCCTCGATGACCGAGGGGAAGGGAGTCCCCGGCCATGCCTCGATCGAGCCTTCGCCTCGACCAGATCGAGCCCGAGCGTGTCCTGATCCTCAAGCCCAGCTCGATCGGCGACATTCTCCACGCGATGCCGATTCTCTCGGCGCTCCGGGATCGATGGCCCGGCGCGCACCTGGCCTGGGTCGTGAACCGCCCGTACGCCGAGTTGCTCCACGGTCACCCCGACCTTGACGAGCTCATCGTTTACGATCGCGGAAAGAAAGGGTGGGATGCGACCAAGTTCCTGGGGATGGCCGCCCTGCTCCGCCGACTGCGCCGATCACGGTACGACCTGACCATCGACCTTCAGGGCCTCTTGCGATCGGGGTTGATGGTTGCGGCGGCGAGGTCGCCGGTCCGGGTGGGATTGGCGGACGCCCGCGAGGGCTCTCGACTGTTCTACACGCACTGGGTCGAGGCCTCGCGGCAAGGGGTCCACGCCGTCGACCGGGCGCTCCGGGTGGCGAGGGCGTTCGGCGCGGAGGCTTCCGAGGCGCGGTTTCGGCTCCCGATCCCGGACGACGCGATGCGGTGGGCGGCCCGGACGGTCGAGAACTGGCCGAGACCCCGGGTGGTGCTGAACCTCGGAGCGAGCTGGCCGACCAAGCGATGGCCGCCGGAGCATTTCGCGGCGCTTGGGCGGCTGGCCCACGAGCGTCAGGGAGCCGGGTTGATCGCGGTTGGGTCGGCCGCGGATCGGCCGATGGTCGACGAACTGATCGCCCGGCTCGCGCCGACGCCGGTGCTGGACCTCTGCGGCCGGACTGGGCTGCTCGAATGCGCCGCGGTGAGCCTTCAGGCGGACGTCTTCGTCTCCAACGATACCGGACCGCTGCACCTGGCGGTTGCCGCGGGGGCGCGGGTCGTGGGGATCTACACCTGCACGAATCCCGACCTGACCGGCCCTTACGGTCCAAACAGCCTCTCTGTGCGGACGTGCGTCGGCTGTGCGGCCAGCCTTCGGAAGACTTGCCGGCGAATGGACTGCATGACCGACCTGCGACCTGGTCGAGTCTGGGCGGCGGTCGCCCGGCAACTCGAGGCGGCCTCGGTTTCGGCCGATCGAGTTAGTGGAAGCCCCGGCGTCGGATCTGGCTGTACCGCTGGAGCGACTCCTCGATGATCGGCAGCGCAGTGGCCGCGGGCTGGATCTCGTCGACCTCGACGGACTTTCCCTCCAGGAGCTTGTAATCCTGGAAGAATCGGCGGAGCATCATCAGTCGGTGCGAGGGGAGTTCGGACGCGTCGCGGAAGCTGTTGAATTCCGGATCGTGGACCGCGACGGATAGGACCTTGTGGTCCTTTTTGCCCGCGTCGACCATCGTCATTAAACCGATCACGCGCGAGCTGACGAGGGTGAGCGGCGAGAGCGCCTCCTGGCAGAGCACCAGGACGTCGAGCGGGTCGTCGTCCTCAGCGTAGGTCTGCGGAATGAAGCCGTAATTGGCCGGGTAATAGACCGCCGAGTAGAGTACCCGGTCGAGACGCAGGAGCCCGGTCTTCTTGTCGAGCTCGTACTTGACGCTCGACCCCATCGGAATCTCGACGAGCGCGCTGAACTCGAGTGGGAGTTTCTCGCCGGGGGTGACGTCGTGCCAGGGATGGATCATCGGGTTCCGTCGGAGCTTCGGCTCGGTTGCGACGCCCGGGGCGCCGGATGGATCGTTCGCGATTCAGTCCAGAACACAGCTAGCCATATTATCGGATCGCCCGACCCCAAGCCGAGACCGATTTTCTCCGACGCCCTCGCCGACCCCGGCCCATGAGGTTGACTCCGAAAGACTTCGGAGAGTCTGGCGAGCGATGTTGGGGCGTGGAAAAAAGTCGGAAAGGGGAGACGGAATCCGAGAGAATCCGTTAGAGTGGCATTGACACGTTTCTCCCATCGAAGAGGAAACCCAGCCCTTCTGTCCACACCTTGGGGTGTCTCCATGCGACGCAAGTCATCGAATCGATCGACGCGTCTCACTTCCGATCGGGCGCGTCGACGCGTCGTCCTCTGCGCCGAGCCGCTGGAAACGCGCCAGCTTCTCTCCGTTGCCGCACTGCCGCAGGCGATGGCTCCGGTCGCGAGTGTCCCGGTTGCGGTGGGCCCGGCGGTCTCGGGCGCCTTGCAGTCCGCCGC
>DAIDJI010000551.1 GCA_027451455.1 Planctomycetales bacterium
TACCAGCTCCCGCAGAGCACCGCGCATAACGAGACCTGCGCTGCGATCGGGCACATCCTCTGGTCGTGGCGGATGCTCCAGGTCACGGGCGAGGCCCGTTTCGCCGACGCGATCGAGACGGTCCTGCACAACGCCGCGATGGCCGGCGTCGACCTCGGCGGGACGCACTACTTCTACGCCAACACCTTGCGGCAGCTCGACCGCATGCCGGTCCAGGACCTCCGGTGGTCCCGGCAGCGCGAGGCGTACATCAGTTGCTTCTGCTGCCCGCCGAACCTCGTGCGCACCATCGCCGAGTCGGGCGGCTACGCCTACGGGAAGGCCCGCGATGCGGTCTGGGTCCACCTCTACGGAGCCAGCGCGCTCCGGACGACCCTCGATGGCGGCTCTCGCCTCGCGCTGGCCCAGGAGACCGATTACCCCTGGGACGGCCGCGTCGCGATCGCCGTCAAGGACGCACCTCGGCGTGAGGTCGCGATCCGGCTCCGTATCCCCGCCTGGGCCCGAGGGGCCTCGCTGACGGTCAATGGCTCGGCGCAGCGAGGGCCCGACCCCGGCACGTACGCCGAGGTCCGCCGAGCGTGGTCGCCGGGCGACGGCATCGAGCTGACGCTCCCGATGCCCGCCCGGCTGATGCAGGCGAATCCGCTGGTGGAAGAGGCCCGCAACCAGGTCGCCATCCGGCGCGGGCCGCTGGTCTACTGCGTCGAATCGACCGACCTCCCCGCCGGGGTGCGCGTCCAGGACGTGGTCATCCCGCGCGGGATCGAGCTGAAGCCCCGGCTCGACCGCGGCCTGCTCGGCGGCGTGGCGGTCCTCGAGGGCCGGGCCGAGGCCTGGCGCGAGGCGGACTGGTCCGGGACGCTCTACCGGGAGTTGGGCCAGGACCCGCCGAGGACGTTCGACCTCCGGCTGATCCCCTATTTCGCCTGGGGCAATCGGGGCCGCTCGGAGATGTCGGTCTGGATGCCCCTGGGGCGCGCCTGAGCCATCGGATTCCGGAGGTCGATCATGAAAGGGCATCGTTCGCTCCTCGCCCTGGCCCTGTTCTTCCTGTGCGGGACCGGTCGGGCCGCGCCGGCCGTCGAGCGGTGGGGGATCGAAGAAATCGTCCTGCACGGGCCGGCGGGCGGCAATCCGTTCGTCGACGTCGAGCTGTCCGCCCGGTTCTCCAGGGGCGATCGGTCGATCGATGTCGCCGGCTTCTACGACGGCGACGGCGTCTACCGCGTCCGCTTCCTGCCCGACGAGCCCGGCGAGTGGCGGTACGAGACCCGGAGCAACCGGCCCGAGCTGAACGGCCAGGCCGGCCGGTTCGAGGTCGCCGCCCCCTCGCCCGGCAATCACGGGCCGGTCCAGGTGCGGGACACGTTCCACTTCGCGTATACCGACGGCACCCCCTATCGCCCGATCGGGACGACCTGCTACGCCTGGACCCACCAGCCCGAGCCGCTCGAGGAGCAGACCCTCCGGACGCTGGCGCACGCGCCGTTCAACAAGCTGCGGATGTGCGTCTTCCCCAAGTCCTACGCCTACAACCGGGCCGAGCCGACCCGGTATCCGTTCGCCGGGACGCCCCCGAACTCCTGGGACTTCGCCCGGTTCAACCCCGAGTTCTTTCGCCACCTCGAGCGCCGGGTCGGCCAGCTCCGCGACCTGGGAATCGAGGCCGACCTGATCCTGCTCCACCCGTACGACAAGGGACACTGGGGCTTCGACCGAATGACGCCCGAGCAGGACGACCGTTACCTGCGCTACGTCGTCGCGAGGCTGGCGGCATACCGCAACGTCTGGTGGTCGCTGGCCAACGAGTGGGACTTCCTGAAAGAGAAGCGGGAATCCGATTGGGATCGGATGTTCCGCATCCTCCGCGACGCCGACCCGTACGGCCACCTGCGGTCGATCCACAACGGGACCGTTCTGTACAACCACACTCACCCCTGGGTGACCCACGCCAGCATCCAGAATGGATCAGCGGTCGAGGACGCTGGCCGTGCCGTCCTGTATCGCGACGCGTACCGCAAGCCGATTATTTTCGACGAGGTCAAGTACGAGGGGGACATCCCCGAGCGTTGGGGGCACCTCTCGGCCGAGGAGATGGTCCACCGTTTCTGGGAAGGGACGGTCGCGGGTACCTACGTCGGCCACGGCGAGACGTATCGCGATCCCGACGACATCATCTGGTGGGCGAAGGGCGGGAACCTGCGTGGGCAGAGCCCATTGCGGATCGCCTTCCTCCGGTCGATCCTCGACGAGGGCCCGCGCGGCGGGTTCGAGCCGATCGACAAATGGCAGGACTGGTCGATCGGTGGTCGCGTGGGCGTACAGTACCTCGTCTATCTTGGACGGACAGCTCCCCGCGAATGGTCTGTCGTGCTGCCCCGCGCCGGGCTGGACGGCCCGCTCGACCTGCGCGCCGAGGTCATCGACACCTGGGGCATGACCATCGCCCCGATCGGGGGGATTCTCCATCTCCGGCCGAAAGATCGGTATACCTACACCTGCCCCGATCGGCCCCGGATCGATCTGCCGGGCAGGCCGTACATGGCGATCCGTTTCCGTCGGGCCCCGTAAGCCACCCGATCGACGGCCATCTGCCAGAGGCTTGTGCATGTCCCGGACGCCGGCCGCTCCCCTGGGAGACGACGAAGGCGGCGAGACGCGGGAAGCCGGTCGGAACCCGATGATGAGGTCATTTCCTGCCGGGTCCTTCGGGGGCGGTGGTGGCCGCCTCGAAGTGGATCAACGCCCTCGCTTCCTTGTCGGCCAGCCAGAGAATCAGGTCATCGTGGGAGGCATTCCCGCCCGAGCAGGCCCGGCGGATCGCCGAGCGGCTGGAGGTCCACCACACGCCGAAGCACGGGAGCTGGCTGAACATGGCGGAGATCGAGCTGTCGGTGCTGGCCCGGCAGTGCCCGGATCGGCGGATCGAGACGAGGGAGGAGTTGGAGAAGCAGGTCACGGCCTGGGAGGAAGAGCGGAACGAGCGGATGGTGGAGGTGCGATGGCAGTTCACCACCGCCAACGCCCGCATCAAACTCCGCAGGTTCTACCCGTCACTTCAATAGTGGCAGACGACCAGGTCGTGGAGCCTGTCACCGTAAGTCGTTTCATATCAAGTGCCCCCCGTAGGACTCGAACCTACAACCCGCTGATTAAGAGTCAGCTGCTCTGCCAATTGAGCTAGGAGGGCGGCGGGATGACCCTGGAATTCAGGGATTTACCGTATGGGCTGCGTCGCGGGTGCGATCGTGGAATGGATTCTACGCGATCGCTCGCTCGGTTTCCAGCCCATCTCCGGTCCGGTCGGTCTGGTTTTTGAGATCGGCCCCGGTTCCGATCGTGTCGGGGCCGTTGAGGATACGAGAGCCAGCGATTTGCGAACGGTCTGCGAGATCCCCCAGGTCAGGGGTATCGTGACGACGATCCACGCCGCCGCCAGTCGCAGCGTCGCGGCCATTCCCTGAGGTCCAGGGCTCATTCCGCCTCCCCTTTGTGATGGTAAGACTCGGCGACCGGGCGGATCAGCAGGTTGCAGCCGAATCCCAGCAGCAACAGACCCGCCATCAGCGTCATCGTGAGGTTGTACGACGAAGCTCGCGGCACACCCCGGCGGATCTGAAGGTCCGACAGGTAGGTCACCAACTGCGGGCCCAGCACCGCCGCCATCGACCAGGCCGTGATCAACCGGCCGTGAATCGCCCCGAGGTGCATCGTGCCGAACAGGTCGCGGAGATACGCCGGGATCGTCGCGAACCCGCCGCCGTACATCGAGATGATCACCGACGTGAACGCCACGAATCCCAGCACGTGCCCGCCCCGCTGAATCGGCAAAATCATCGCATAAAGCACAGCGCCGCCCATCAGGTAGATCCCATAGATCGGCTTGCGGCCGGTCAGGTCTGAGATCGATGCCCAGGCAAACCGGCCGGCCATGTTCGCCAGGCTGAGCAGACCCGCGAAACCGGCTCCCGTCGCCGCGGAAACCCCAAACATGTCCTGGCACATCGGCGACGCCTGTCCCAGAATCCCAATCCCGGCCGTCACGTTCAGGCAGAGTACCACCCATAGCAGCCAGAACTGCGGCGTCTTCCAGGCGAGCTCGACAGCGACGTGGGCCTCCGTCATCATCCGCCCGGGCCGAGATGTAGGCACGTAGCCGGCCGGCTTCCACGTCGGGTGCGGGACACGCACGATCCACGCGCCGAAGAGCATCAGCACGAAGTACAGAGAGGCCATCGCCACGAACGCCTCGGCAACGCCCACCGATGTCGCCGTCCGGAAGCGGTCCATTAACTCGACGCCCAGAGGGGCGCCGACCAGCGCCCCGCCTCCGAACCCCATGATC
>DAIDJI010000552.1 GCA_027451455.1 Planctomycetales bacterium
CGAGGCGACCGGCTGGTGCAGGGCCAGCACGCGGATACATTCCTGCTCGATCTGCATTTCCCAGCAGTCGGCCAGGCGTCGCTGGCGCTTGACCTCGCGGGCCTGGTCGATCCGCCCGTCGCGCAGGGCCTGGACCGAGCGATCCAGCGCCTCTTCCACGACGGCGGCGAATTTCAGGAGCTCGGCCCAGAGCCCCTCCATGTCTCGGACGAAGCACCGGCTGACCGAGGTCCGACCGTCGCGCCAGTCGCGCTCGATCTCCTGTTCCAACGCCATCAGTCGCCCCTCGTTGCGAGGCCCCGGCCGGGCCGCCCATGTCCCGACGCGAGACCGCCCCTTCTCTCGCGCCCCCTGGAACCCAATCGCCGCGTCCCGCCGGTTCCGGACGGCGGGACGTCAGCGCCCCGCGCGGTCGGCTCCGGGCCGGACACCGCCGAGGCCCCTTTCCAGATTAGGAAATCCGGACGCCTTCGGACAACATCAACCCCATCAAATACACGAGAATTTCACGAAAGATGACGCGATTTCTCGGTTCGAGAGGGCCGGCTCAGCGGGCCGCCCCGGGTCGGGGCGCCCGTCGCGGCGGAATCCGGGCGCCCGAGGCCTCGGCCGGCGGATGCTCGGGAACCTTCAGTTCGGTCCGAAGCCGCGCCAGCTCGGCCTTCAGATCGGCCACCACCTTCGCATAGGCCGGGTCGCCGTGGACATCCTTCAGCTCGCGCGGATCCTTCTCCAGGTCAAAAAGTTCCCAGGCGTCGAGATCCGGCCCGTCGAACCGAACGAGCTTGTAGCGGTCGGTCACCACCCCGTGATGCGGCCGGACGTGGTGCGGTTGCGGGTATTCGTAATATTCGTAATAGAAAGCCTTCCGCCAGTCGGAGGGCGTCTGGCCCTTCAGAACCGGGACCAGGCTCCGACCCTGCATCTCCGCCGGAACCGGCACTCCGGCCGCCTCGAGGAAGGTCTCGGCGAAGTCGAGGTTCGAGACCAGTTCCCGGCTCACGCTTCCCGGCTTGACCTTGCCCGGCCATCGGACCAGGAGCGGCGTTCGAAGCGATTCCTCGAAGATCCATCGCTTGTCGAACCAGCCGTGCTCGCCCAGGTAGAAGCCCTGATCGGCGGTGTACACGACGATCGTATTCTCGGCGAGACCCTCGTCATCGAGGAACTTCAGCACCTTTCCGACCCCTTCGTCCACAGCCTTGATGCAGCCGAGATAATCATGCATGTATCGGTTGTACTTCCATCGGACGAGATCGCGGCCCTTCAGGTTCGCCTTGCGGAACGCCTCATTACGCGGCTTGTAGTAGGCGTTCCACTCCCTCGCCTGGTCGGGCGTCAGGCCTTTCGGCTCGTCCAGCTTCAGGTCGTGGTCGTTCATCGTCTTTTCGATGGTCATGTCCTGGTCGTGCTCGGCCAGGCCGCGACCCGAGTAATCGTCGAAAAGAGTCTCGGGCTCGGGATACTTGCGGTCGCCGTCGTGGCCAAGGTGCCGGAGGGCCGGCGACCACTCGCGATGGGGCGCCTTGTTCTGGTACATCAGCAAGAACGGCTTCGAGCGGTCGCGGCCTTTCAGCCAGTCGACGCTGAGATCGGTGATGATGTCGGTCGTATAGCCCTGGTGCTTGACCCGCTCGCCATTGTGGATCATCGGCGGGTTGTAGTAGATCCCCTGCCCCGGCAGGATATGCCACTCGTCGAATCCGGTGGGGGCGCTGATCAGGTGCCACTTCCCCATGATCGCCGTCTGATAGCCGGCCGACTTCAGCAGCTTGGCAAACGTCGTCTGCGAGCTGTCGAACCGGCTGTTGCTGTTGTTGTAGAATCCGTTCGCATGCGAATACTTCCCGGTCAGGACGGTCGCCCGGCTCGGTCCGCAGATGGAGTTGGGCACGATGCAGCGATCGAACCGCATCCCCTCGCGACCGATCCGGTCGATGTTCGGCGTCTCAATCAGCTTGCGGGGGTCGCCATAGGCGGAGATCGCCTGGTAAGCGTGGTCGTCGCTGAAAATGAAGACGATATTCGGTCGACCGTCGGCCTTCGGCCGCGCCACGACAGAGGCCGGCGCAAGCGCCAGGGCCAGGGTGGCAAGGAGAATCGAGAACGTCAAGGTCCGAGTCATTCGCACGGTACGAGCCTCCAATCCGCGTTCTGGATGAAGTCAGTCGTGCGATTGTAGAGGGCGCGAACGGCTCGCGAAATGGGCCGGTCCCGCCAGTCCCCCATCGAGGATCCGAAAGATCGCGGCCGCCGTCCCTCCTCAGGCCGAAAGATATCGGAGATGATTTCATGGAATTTTCATTTGAATTTGCCCAGAATGGGACCATCCTATAGGTGGTCGTGATCCGGCCTGGACGATTCGTTTCGCGTGATTCCCGCCTCCACGGAGCAACCATGTGCCTGCCTTGGGATCGAGAGTTCTCCTCATTTTGCTCCTGTTCCGGATGCTCGCCGCACCGATCATCCTGAGCCCGTCGGGCCCGAAACATCGCGCGAGCCACGGCATCGTGATCCGCGATTGCGCCTGGCCCGCGGTGGGGATTCGCCTCATGGCGATCCGGCGGACGGAGAACTTGATCGGGCCGGGTTCGGAATCTGCGGCGTTGGCCTCGCCGCTGCGAGCTCCCGGCATCGTCTGCGGGTCGACCACCGACGATGAACGCCGGGAATTCGACCGGGGCGATCGAACCGACCTCGATCTCCCGCACTGCTAGCTCCAGTTTTCGTCCCTCTTGCCAGACGCGATCCAGCCCGAGGAGTCGTGGCGGTGGGAGGCGAGCGGCCAGGATCCGCCGAGGATTCCCACCTCGCCGGCATCCCACTCCGCTCGCGATCTCCGAACGCCTCTTCGGTTCGTTTTTCGTCGGATTCATCCATCCGGGTGCCCCTGCTCCAGGCCGGGGGAATGGTACCGGACCGGGTCAACCTCGCCGATCCTGGAGCTCAGGCCGGCGCGGTCTCTCCCGTGATTTTCCTCATCTCATGGGTTTCGGTTCTTTTTGAAAAGGACAATACTGATGCGACAAAGACGTGGTTTTACCTTGATCGAGTTGCTGGTGGTGATCGCGATCATCGCCGTGCTGATCGCCCTGCTCTTGCCCGCGGTACAGTCGGCACGCGAGGCGGCCCGCCGCATCCAGTGCACCAACAACCTGAAGCAGCTCGGGTTGGCGATGCACAACTATGAGAGTTCCAACGGGGGCTTCCCGCCGTCGGGCACCTATTCGTTTGTGGCCGGCCAGATCTTCCAGGGCAACCAGTTCAGCCCCTCCGCCCGGATCATGCCGTACTCCGAGCAGGGCGCGATGTACAACTCGATGAACTTCAGCCTCGAGTACAGCGACCCCTCAAACTCGACGGTCATGGGAACCCGGGCCGCGGTGATGCTCTGCCCGAGCGAGCCGAACTCGCAGGGTGCGCTCGACCCGGGCGGCGACGGCTTCTTCTACCCGACCAACTACGGCTGGTGCATGGGCGACTGGTTCATCTGGGGCGGCATCCCGGGCCTGACCAGCACCAGCGGCCAGATCACCCGGAGCATGTTCTCGATCAACCTCTCCCGCCGGATCGCCTCGGTGACCGACGGGACGAGCAACACGCTCTTCGCGGCCGAGGTCCGGTCGTACTCGCCGCAGTTGCGCCACTGCCTGCCCGGCGGCACCAGCTCGCCCGGCGGCCTGACCTACTCCAGCTACCCGACCAGCACGCAGGCGGGCGTGGCCTTCATCCAGGCCAACGGCTCGACCTGCAAGCAGATCGACGTCGCCCACTGGCGGTGGAACGACGGTGCCGTCTGCTACGGCGGCATGACCACGGCGCTCACGCCCAACGCCAGGGTCGGCTATCCGGTCAAGGCCATCACCCTGAACCCGGCCGGGGTCAACTTCACCGGCGGATTCCTCGACTTCGACTGGCTGTCGACCGACGAAAACGACGGCGGCGCTACCTTCGGGGCCATCACCTCGCGGAGCTACCACCCGGGCGGCGTCAACGCCCTCTTCGTCGACGGGAGTGTCCATTTCCTCAAGGACAGCATCGGCTGGAACACCTGGTACGGCCTGGGAACCGTTGGCGGTGGCGAGGTCATCTCCAGCGACCAGTACTAAGCAAAAGGGCCGGATCATGACCAGGATCGACCGACTCCCGACATCCCCGACCCGGCCCGCCGCGGCGCTCGCCATCGCGATCTCCCTCGCGATGGCCGGCTGCCAGGGCCAGGCCTCCGCGCCCGAAAACGCCGCCGAGATCAAGCCGCCGCAGCATCCCTAGCGGCAACCACCTTCGTTCCGTTTACCTGAGCCCGGCCTTGCCGGGCTTTCGCATGTCTGGAGACCGTCATGA
>DAIDJI010000553.1 GCA_027451455.1 Planctomycetales bacterium
ACCACGGCGAGCCCGTGCGTGTTGATGAGGACCACCAGGTCCCCGGACCGCACGCCAGCGGCCTCGGCCGCGGTCATGGGCTCCGGCCTGTTGTCGTCGGCCGGTAGGAGAGGTTTCATCGATGCTCCGTTCGGAGGGCCCGGCGTCGGGCCCGTCGATGGGCGTGGCGAGCCCCCAGGCAACTCGCCATTGGATCTCCGATGGCGCCCAGAAAGTGGCCGATCTCCACGAATCCGCGGCGCGGCTCGATCCGCGGCGCGGTCGTCCGGGTCGGGCATCCGATGGCCTCGCCCCATCCCGCCGTCCGGCCCTCGGCCGTCTCGATTTCCGGGAGATTGTCGCGGGACGTCGCCGATTTCTTGCACCCGATCCCGACGATTCCCGACGCCAGGTCGGACCGGTCCCCGGATCCCCGACTTGCGGGCCATCCGACCGGAATGGCAGCATGAGAACACGAGGCTGCTTCGCCCCGACAACGATCGTTACGTGGCCCAGCCGCAGCGCAAGGACCAACCACCAATGGAATCGAACAGTAACGACCCCACCCCAACCGGCCTGGTGATTGCCCGCGACCTGATGTTCACTTCAAAGGTGACGGGAACGGCCGAGGCGATCGGGCATCGGATGCGGACCGCGGCCGATCGCGAGTCGGCGCGCACCTTGATCGAACGCTGGCACCCGGCCGTGATTGTCGTGGATTTGACGGCCGGCGAGCCCGCCTCGCCCGAGTCTCTGGCCGAATACCGACGTCTCGCCGGTGTTTCGACCCACCTGATTGCGGTCGGTCCCCATGTCGACGCCGACCGACTCGCCGCGGCAAAGGCGGCCGGCTGTCAGCTCGCCCTGCCTCGCAGCAAGTTCTCCGCGGAACTTCCGGCCTTGCTGCGTGAGTGGTTTACTTCTTGAGGGCAGTTTTCGGTTTTCAGTTTTCGGTTTTCGGTTTTCAGTAGGAGTTACGCAGTTGGGGTCCTGGGACAGCAGGCCCTGTTGCTCTGGGATATCTGGGCTGAGAAGGCTTGCGTAATCGTCTCGCCGCCTCAACGCCAGACGACGCATCTTTCCAAGAGCGAGATCCCCCAAAGTATCAACTGCATAACTCCTATTCAGCTTTCAGTAATCGGTTTTCGGTTTGTCGTTTGCCGTTTGCCGTTTTGATTGGACACGCTCGCGAAGCCACCCGGTAAGGGAATGGTTCAACGTCGCGCCGGAAGCGTCCCGGGTGGGCCATGTCCATTCGGTCGCCTCGCGACCGTATCCAACCGAAAACTGAAAACCGAAAACTGAAAACTGAAAACCGAAAACTGAAAACCGAAAACTGAAAACTGAAACCCGATTACTGACTCGTTGAGGCCGCACGAGCCCGAGGGGTGCGGGTCCGACGAGGCGGGGCTTCGATCTCGTTGGCTGGGGCGTAGTTCGCCGGCTCGCCGATGACGGGCGGGGGAATGATCGGGAGGAGTCGGAACGATTCCTCGACGATTCGGGCGACGCCTTCGGCCAGCGGCGAGGCGAGCAATCGGCGGAACTTCTCCAGCAGTTCCTCGGCGCGGTCGGTGGAGGCGGGCCGGCCGGGGAAGGTTCCGCCAAACGTGGGAGCCGGGGCCATCGCGCCCAGGCCCGAGCTCGACTCGCCCGCCGGGTGCTCGTGGTGGGTCAGCGGTTCCATGTCCAGCAGAACTTCCAGCGGGACGCCCAGCGCCCGCGAGATCCGCCGGAGCGTTCCCGCCTGGGGCTTGCTCGTGTTCCCCCGTTCGATTTGATACAGGGCCGTCCGTGAGATCTTGGCCCGACTGGCCAGCTCGTCCGGGCCCCAGCCCTTCGCGTAACGAAGATCGCGGATCCGCTTTGACAGTTCCATGAGCTTTTCCCTTGTTTTTCGCCGGCTTGCGTTGCGGAGCCCGCCGGACCGCTTCCCGGACCACGTTCCCTCGACACTTTCAACGGAATGCCCATTCCTGTGGACATCCGGATGTCCCTTCCCGCGGACATCGATCGGTTCGATCAAGTCCCATCCCGTTCCCGTCCCAACCTGAAGCGACGATCTCACGCGAGAGGGCCCATTTCCGGCGGAGCAAAACGGTAGGCTGCAAATCCCGGACCCGATCCGCACATGCTCTCACGGGCGCATCGAAAACGTGGGGAAGCTCCCGTCAGGATCCAATGCTATCCGGAATTTTAGGAGGCACACGTCGCCTTTAATAAATGTCTTATCCTATCGTCAACCCCCCGCACGTCAAGCGCCCACCCCCGGGATTCCCTCTCATCGAGCGTTTTTTTTGAAACGATTCCGTGCAATATGGGTGATTGCACGGACAAGTGCTGGACACGACCCGGCCCGTTCCGGTGCGATCTGCGACCGATCGATTCGATCCCGTCCGATTGATGCCCGATACCGCGCTACCTTGCATGCTCTCTTTGGGTTGGGGGGGTTCGGAGAGGTATCGGACTTCGGTCATCCGGGCGGCCGTGGAGGCGATGGATGAAGAGTTGATCGTGCGAGACGGTCGATCGCGCGCATTCGCAGACATGTTCGTGATGCGTGAACAAAAGTACCTGAGCGCGGCGGGCGAGTGTGGCCAGGGCGTTCAGGGCGGCGGCGGTGCGTCGTTCGTCGAACTGGATCAGGAGGTCATCGGCGACGAGCGGGACGGGGCCGCGGGCGTCGAGGGCCGTCTCCAGGCCGGCGAGGCGAAGGGCCAGGTAGAGCTGGTCGGCGGTCCCGAGGCTGAGCCCCCGGATCCCGACGGTCGGCGGCTCCTCACCGGCCGGGCGGAGGGCGGTCAGCGAGGGCCGGTCGGGGTCGGTCTCGTCGATCTGAAGGCCGCGGAACGAGCCGAGGGTTAGCTCGGCGAAGAGGGTGCCGGCTCGCTCCAGGACCGGACCCTGGACCTTCGCTCGATAGCTCTCAATCGCCTCACGCAGAACGACGGCGGCGAGGCGCAGCCTCGCGTATTCCTCCACCTCGCCCGAGAGCCGCGATCGCAGGGCCTCGACTCGTTCGTTGGCCTCGGCGGCCGGTCCCTCGCCGTCCATCTGGGCCAGCTCGGTCCGCAGCCGGGCGCGCTCGTCGATCAGCGTGTCCCGACGGGTCGAGAGGCGGTCAACCTCGGTCGCGATCGCCTCGATCCGGCCCGGCAGGCGGTCGGCATCGACCGAGCCGCACAGGGCCCGGAACGCCGCGATCGATTCCGCTCCGCAGAGCCCGCCAAGCTGGCCGTCGAGGTCTCGAATCCGGTCACGCAGAGATCGGGCCGCGGTCGAGGCCCGTTCGGCGGCCGGTAGATCGTCGACCGACGCGGCACCCGCCTCGCGAACCATCGCGTCGAGCCGGGCGGCGGCTGCCTCGCGGCGGGCCCTGGCTTCCTCGGCCTCGCGTCGACGCTGGTCGCGCCGACGATGGAGCGCCTCCCGGTCGTCGCCCGCCTTCCGGGCCGAGGCCAGCCGTCGGATCAGATCCTGCGCCCGCTCGGCAACCCCCATCATCCCCCCACCGCCCGGAAGGTCGTCCAGCGACGAGACCTCCCCGGCGAACCGGTCCACCTCGCGGCGGCGGTCCTCGATCCGGACCGCTGCCTGACGCGCCTCGTGGACCCTCGCCGAAAGCTCGTCCACCTGCTCGATCACGGCGTCGGCCTGCTCGGGCGACGACTCCGGAGCCAGGCCGATCGCCGCGACCGCCCGGCCCCACGACTCTCGCCAGTCACGCAGACGATCCTCGACCACGCGCACCCGGCCCCTCGCCGCTTCGAGCTTCCGCCTCGACTCCGCCATCGACTGAATCAGGTGGTCCCGACGCCCCTTCGCCTGCTCGATCCGGTTCACAACCGCCTCGGCCCGGTCGCGGAGCGGACCAAGCAGGACACCTTCGTTCTGATCCATCCCGTCAACACAATCGCCCGAAATCGCACATTCCGCAGATTCGTTAAATTCGCCGCGATGGGTCACACCTGCCTGACCGGCCATCGCGGTAAGGAGCGCCTGCCGATGCGCGGCAATCCGGTCGAAGAGTGAACGGACTTCGACGCCTCGGGCGCGCGCCTCGTCGGCTTTTTGCACAATCAAGGTCCGCGCCTGGAGCCATCCTCGCATCTCGCGGGGGGAGAGTGGATCCGGGATTCCGGTTGGCTTCCAGGCGGATTGCCATCGGGTCTGGATCTCGGCGAGGCGGTCGGCCGCCTCCTGGATCGGGAGCTCGAGCGCCGAGGATCTTTCGCGGGCGCGCTCGCGATCGACCCGCTCGAGCTCGCGATCGGCTTCGGTCTCGTGCCGCTCGTCGACCAGAAGTCGGGCGGCTCGCTGCTCGCGCGCGTCGGCGTCGTCCGGCGGCAGATCGCCGCCGACCT
>DAIDJI010000554.1 GCA_027451455.1 Planctomycetales bacterium
CCAGTCGAGGTCTCGGGAGGCGTCATCGAGTCGGCTTTCGCGGCGGGCGAGGAGCGCCCGGGCCAGTCGGCCGATCGGCAGTATCGAGCCCCGCTTCTCGGCCTGTTCCAGGTCCGAGCGGGCGGCCTCGAGCGCCGCCTTGTCCTCGTCTTGAACTGCGTAAACTCGGACGAAGGCCCGGATCGCGTGCGCCTCGCCGGCCAGATTGGGGTAGCTGGCGACGAACTGGTCCAGGTAGGCCAGCGCCTCCGGTGTGCTTCGAGCGGCGCAAAGCATGCGGACGATCCCGACGTGCGCAGGGATGTTGGTCGGATCGCACTCGACGGCCTGCGTGTAGTATTCGTGGGCCCGTCGATAGTTGCCCTGGTCGAAGTGGGCCTTCGCCATCGCGACGTACGACCGCGATTCCTTCCGCAGTCCTTCCACCGACGTCGGTAGCGAAGATGACGTCTCGGCTGCAAGGAATGAGAAGACCGGCGGTAAAGTCTCGGGCGTCGGCGCCAGGCCGGGTTTTGCGGAGGGAGACGGAGGCGCCAGCACGGAAGCCGGCGCGACGACCGCATCGGTTTTCGGGCCCTTCGCCGGGCTCGCGTCCGGCTCGATCGACAACGGACTCAGCGGCGGCGGCTCGTCGGCCGGCGGGGGGCCGTCCGACGCCCTCGCGATCAGGCCGGTCGTCAGCGCGATCGAGGCCAAAAGCCGGACGAGCGGGCCCCGGAACGCATTCCTTCCCATCCCTGCCTCCCTGTGGAAGCCTCACCGATCGCAAACAGGACGACGGATGGGGATGAGTTGTATCGAATCGTCCGGATCTGTCGAGGGCAATCCGAAGTCGGCGCGTCCATCGGGCTACTTGCCGCCCTGGGCAAGCGGCTCGGGATACGAGAGGCTCCGCAGCCAGGCGAGTATCGCCACGCTGTCCTCGGGCTTCAGGGTCTGCTTGTTGCCGGGCATCCGCCGGAGACCCTCGAACAGAATTCGATGGTAGTCGGTCGGACGGTCGAGGATCGCCTTGTGGACCAGCGCCGGGCCGAGGTCCCCGCCGAGGGCTTTCGGGCCGTGGCAGTTGGCGCAGGTGGTCGCGTACAGCTTCTCGCCGCGCTGAAGGTCGGCTCCGACCGCGGCCGGGGCGTGTTGGCCCCGCGGAACCTCGTAGGAGTCGACGTCCTTCAGGGTTGCGAGCGTCGGCGCGGGGGACGGTTCCCTCTCCGAATAGTGGCGGGCGAGGTACTCGGTCACCGGATCGGCCGCCTCCTTCGGCAGAGGCGAGCCCCAGCCGATCATCTTCACGACCTCCGCCTTCCACTGCGCCGGGGTCAGGCGCTGGCCGGCGATCAGGTCCATCGTGTGGCAGATCAGGCAGTTCTCTTCCAGGCTCCGACGGGCGAGCAATTCGCGCATCTCGGCCTCGTCGTCGTCCTGTCGGGCCGGGGCCGGGATCATCAACAATCCGACGATCGCCAGAGAGAGCGTCGCCATGCAGAGGTAACGAACGGTCGACATCAGGTCATTCCCTCACCTGTGGCCCTACTTCACCTCGAACGCGACGGTATCATAGCCGTTCCAGAGATAGCCGCTCTTGTTCCACGGGGGCGTTTCCGGCTGGACCTCGCCCTCCGAGTCGGTCGCGCGGGCCGCCACGACATGCCGGCCCGGCCGGGACGATTCGAGCCGGTAGGACCATCGACGCCAGGCGCCTGGCTCGGGTACGTCGCGGAGGATCGCCGCTTTCCAGGGGCCGTCATCGATGCGTACTTCCACCTTCGTGACATGCCCTCGCCCCGTCCAGGCGACTCCGCGCACCTCAACCGGCCCCGAGGCCACCGATCCCCCCTGCACCGGCGAGGCGATCAGCGACTTGACGTTCATCCAGGTCACTGGGTCCATCGCGACCGATCCCGCCGGTGCGTCGGCCGGGACGGGCGTCCGGGGCATCCGATAGGCCGTCTGCATGTAGAAGCTCGGCGCCTCCTCGCGGGAGACCACGATCCGGCGCACCCACTTCGTCCAGTTGTTCCCCGCCCAGCCGGGAACGACCACCCGGGCCGGACCTCCGTGCAGCAGCGGGAGCGGCTCGCCGTTCATCCCGAGGGCCAGTAGCGTTCCGGGGTCTCGGGCGCGGTCGATGGGGATGCTCCGGACGAACGCCGAGATCTTCGGCGAGGGAGGCGCGTCCGACCCGTAGAAATGCAGGTGCGCCGCTCCTTCCTGCACGCCCGCCCGATCCAGCAGATCGGCCAATCGGACGCCCGACCACTCCGCCTGGCCGACCGCCCCGCGCTCCCAGGGCGTCCCCGGCACGCGAGGCCGGAACAGCCCCCGGCCATTCCCGGCGCACTGGATTACCGCCGTCTTTGAGGCCCGTTCCATCCGCCCCAGGTCTTCGAGCCGGAGTTTGAGCGTGCGACGGACCAGCCCAACGATCTCGACCTCCCACGTCCCGAGGTCGACCACCGGCGCCCCGAAGTGGCTCCGGACGAAGAGCGAATGGGCGGGCGTGATCCGATGGTCGAACGCCGAAGAGGTCGATTCCAGGTTCAGCGGGCGACGACTCCGGACGATGAGCTGTCCCTCATCCGACGTCCCGTCCGCGCTCGCCTCCTGGACCGACCAACGCTCGGAGAGCCCGACGCCAGTCGCACCGAGCAGGCCGAGCCCGATCCATGCCCGACGGCTGATGGCCGCCGAATCCCTCGATCGTTCCATCGGCACGTTCCTCTCGTCCCGCCGTCGCCCAATCGTCTGGCGTGTCGGCCCGCACGCGAGGCCGGCGTCCGGCCGCTGAGTATCGCCGATCGGGATCCCGGAGTCCACCGCGTGCCGGTCCCCGGCGAACCCAGAGGCATCGAATGGTGTCAACGAATCACCACAACCGGCCCGTGCGCCACGATCGATACAATCCGCTTTTTATGCCATCAGGAACGAGCCGAACGATGGATTGAGAGTCCTGCCTGTTGGTACAGAATTCGCTAGGGGTTACGATACCATCATAGGGAGGACAGGTAGGGGCAAGGTCGATGGACGCCCCGCGAAGGGAGTGGAATCGATCGTCTCATGTCGACGTACAGGAGTGGTGATCGAATCTTCCACAAACGGGTGACCAGCCATGAGGAAAGGTCAACGCAATCGGCATCGTGCCCTGTGGACCCGTCTCCAGCGACACCTTGAGATCAGCCTCGACGGCCTGAAGCCGCGAAGGATCCGGACCCGATCGGCCCGATACGCCGCGGCGATCGGCGAACGACTCGGCCTGATCGACCGGCCGAAGGTCTGTTCGTGGTGTCGACGCCATGCCCGGCTGGAACGCCACCACTGGGATTACACCGAGCCCCTCAATGTAACCTTCCTCTGCATCGACTGCCACGACATCGCCGATGCGATGGTCATTCGCGCAGCGAGTGCCTAGGATTTCAGCAGCCGCAAGGGGAGCGCAGGATCGGGCCGGGGCGTAGCGCGTGAATCAATCTCAGGGGCGGGGGGCGCCTTCATCGGCAGGTGCACCTGGAAGGATGTCTCTCGCCCAGGTGACGAACTCCATCGAAGCCGACCTCCGGCCTGTTCGACGATCTTTGCGGCGCGTGGGAGGCCCAATCCAAGTCCGCGCCCAGCCTGCCGCCCGCAGTAAAACGGGTCGAAGAGGTGGTCAGACTCCTCGGGGCTGATCCCCTTGCCGGTGTCGGCGAACGACCAGACAAGCTCACCGTTCTCGATCGAGGAACGCACCCTCACCCGCCCACCGGGCGGGGTCGCCTGGATCCCGTTTCGAAGCAGGATTTCCGCGAGGTGTCGGAGCCCCTCGGGATCAGCCCAGGTCGCGGGCGACGATTCGTCGACGTCCACGACCAGCCGAACGCCCCGTGTTTCGAGATCGCTCCCCAGTTCGGCGAGCACCGAGCTGAGGATCTCCGGCGGCTTGCAGGCCCTCGGCCGAGGCGCCGGCGGTCGCGCCACGAACATCAGGTCGCGGAGAATTCGGTGCGTTCTCTGTGCCTGTGCCAGGATGATCCGAAGCGACCGGGCCACTTCCGGATCTTCGGCGCGAGCCAGGAGCAGTTGCGCCCGGCCGACGACAACCGCTAGCGGGTTGTTCAACTCGTGCCCGGCACCGGCGGCAAATTCACCGAGGGCATCCAGCTTCGCCAGGCGGAGCCGGTCCTCCTCGGAGCGGACTCGGCCGCGATACGAGCCAACAGCCGAGCGGAGCCGGCGGTCGAGCCGGTCCATCCCCAGGAAGCTGAGGTTGACCAGCGTCGCCACGCGGAGGCCCATGTGGTCGACCCAGATCAGGATGCGGACCCAATCGTAGGCGAGGAGCAGGATGAAGACGTGCAGGCTCCAGGCG
>DAIDJI010000555.1 GCA_027451455.1 Planctomycetales bacterium
TAGAAGGGATATCACAACACCCTTCGGGAGCCAACCCATGAGCGCCCTCTCTCTGTTACGCGATTGGCGGCGGCAGGTTCAAGACGAACTTCTGCCAGGTCTTCACGGTCACCAATCCAAGGCCCTGGCCGACATGAGCTTCGCCATGACCATCGCCGATCACTGCTGGGCCGGTAAGCTCGCCGTCGCGGTCCCCGGCGACGCCCGACCGGCCAGCGTCGAGCGGCGGCTCGAACGGACCTTGGCCAACGACCGGATCGACCCCGCATCGGTCTGGCCCCAGTTGGCCCGGGCGATCCTCAGCGGCTGGGCCGGTGGCCCCATCGTCCTGATCCTCGACGAGACACCCAACCACAATGACCTGCGGTGCATGAAGATCACCCTGGCGTATCGCAAGCGGGCCCTGCCGATCTGCTCGGCCTGCTATGCCCTGGGAGGTCAGCCCGAGCCGATGCCCGAGCTGATCATCGGCCTGTTCCGGCAGGTGGCCGCCTGCTTGCCCGAGGGGGCCGAGGTCACGCTGCTGGCCGACCGCGGCCTGGCCTGGCCGCGAATCGTCGATGCCTGCCGGGAGTTGGGCTGGCACTTCGTGATCCGGCTCCAGGGTCAGACCCGGGTCCGCACCCCCGACGGCCGGGAAGGCTCGGCGGCCGAACTGGCCCCGAACCCCGGAGCCCGATGGTGGGGCCAGGCGGAGGTCTTCAAGAAGTCGGGATGGCGGACGGCTCAGGTCGCCGCCTGCTGGGAGAAGGATCAGAAAGGGCCGTGGTTGCTGGTCAGCGCCCGGCCCGAGGGGGTCCGGCTGTTCCGTCGTTACGCCACGCGGGTCTGGACCGAGGAATTGTTCCGGGATGAGAAGAGCCAGGGATTTCACTGGGAGCTGAGTCATGTGACCGACCCGGCGCACGCGGCGCGGCTGGTGCTGCTGATCGCGTTGGCGACCTACCTCGCCTTGACCCTGGGATCGCGCGTGATCCAGGCCGGGCTGAGGCGCTGGCTGGAATCGACTCGCCAGCGGATGCTGAGCCTGTTCACGATCGGGATGATGTGGATGATGTTCTGTCTGACTCATGAACGCTCCCTGCCGAATAACTTGTCCCCCGTACCGTCGTAGAAAAAGTGTCGGTTGGTCAGGGTCCGGAGGTGCGGGGACAAGCCGCGGTCGCGCTCGGCAAGATGGGGCCGACCGCTTCGGCCTCGATCCCGCGACTGATCGTCGGTTCCCGCCCGGCGGAACACGGGATAAAATAGGGCTCGGGGCTTCGGATAGAGTACCGGCCGGATCGTCGGGGAGCCTGGCATGAAGTCGCCGCAAAAACGGGAGAAAAATGACGTTCCCGAATTCAGGGTTCTGGTCGTCGAGGACAATCCTCAGCATCAAGAATTGCTGGAATTCTATTTTGCAGAAGATAACATTTGTTTCGATATGGCTTTTAATGCGATGGAAGCCCTGGAGCGCCTTTCCAAAACGGCATACTCCGCCATCCTGGTCGATCTGGGCCTGCCCAAAATGAAGGGTCAGGACTTCATCCACGAGGTCCGCCGCCGCTACGGCTCGGTGAAAATCATCGTGATTTCGGCGACCGATTCCTATGGCGACCTGCTGGACTCGTACGAGAGCGGTGCCGACTACTTCGTCAGCAAGCCCTACAAGAAGGATTACGTCCGGGTCCTGGTCCATCGGGCACTGGAAAACAAGGAGTTTTTCAAGGAGCATTGGGCCGCGATCCGCGAGGCATGGGCCGAAAGCGTCCCCAAACAAAGGCTCCTGACGGAAAAGAATATCATTGAAGATACCGACGATTTTATTAATAATCGCATTTTCACTCCTAATAAACCTAACAGGATTGGGCCTCTGGCTGATCGCTCGCAACCGTTCTCCCAAGAAACGCCCTCTCCTCCTGGCGACAAGCGGCGGGAGCATCTTGCCGCCCTGCTGGCCACGGTCCCGGATAGCGGCGGCTACGTCGAGCAAGCCCAAAGCCTGCAAGAGCTACACCACGATTTTCGCCGGGAAATGGCCGCTCGGCTTCAGCCGCTCTTGAATGTCCACATCCAGGCGATGCCTCATGACACCTATGAGGAAAAGAAGGCCCTGGCCCGCTTGGTCAATGATGAATTGCGGCGTTTCGATTTAGCGATCAAGTGCCCGAAGACTGGCTTGCCTGCTCTTCTCGTCGGCGATCCTGGAAATCACCCTGAGATTGGCCGTTTCTGCATCGAAATCAAAGCCGAAGACGGCAAGCGAAAACGGACCGTGAACACGCCGCAACTCCCACAGTTGGAGTTGATGGAAGCGGCCCCACGCCGGGAAGCCTTGTCCGAATGGCATGATCGAGTCGGCCGCCCACGCGGCGGGGCACAGCGGGGCTGAGGAGTGGATTCGCGGAAAAATTCGCACCGGGGTATTGATAGTTCCCCCGCCAGTTAGCATAATCCTCACTAGACGCGAATCGCCCCGTTCCTTCCTCTTCGGATGGGCAACCCTGCAAACCCTCGGACCTGACCGCCGCTGGCGGTCCTGATCGACGTCCGCACTGGCTCAAGGCTCCTGCCCTTGGCTCTCGCCGTTTTCTCGTCCAAATCTGCCGCGTGCGGCTGGCCGGTGTCGCACGCCCTGGGCAAACCACCCGGCAAACAGAGACTGGACCCATGAACAAAATCCTGGCTCTTCTCGGCCTCGTGATGGGAGTTTTCTTCCTGCCGTTCTTCGGGGCCGGAATCCCGGTGATCTACGTTTCGTGTCGGGAACTGATGAAGGAGGGGTAATACGTTCCTCCCCGGTCGCATGGCGACCGGATTCCCGCCCTTCTCCAATGATCTTGTGGCCCTCGCCTGTTACCGGCCGCCGATATCGTGCCCGTCGTCGCCTGCCGCCTGCCGTTGGCTGGTGCCGCACGCCCTAGGGCAAATGACCGGCCGTCGGTCGGCCTTCAGGGCGTCGCTGCATCCCTGAGTGCGGCCCCGATCGGGGTGCGCGCAGCAGGCATCCGCCACCAGCCCGCACTCGTCGCTCCTCACAGGAGAAAGAGCATGGCCCCGGAACTGATTCAGAAGGTCCCGATCGCGGAGATCGAGTTGGTCCCGCTCAACAGGAAGTCGATCGACGAGGAGGCCCTCGCCGGCCTGATCCAATCCTTCCAGGAGGTCGGGATGCTCTATCCCCCCCGCCTCACGCGCAAGGGGGGGAAGTACATCCCGGCGGACGGGTTCCATCGGGTGCTCGCCGCCATGAAGCTCGGCTGGGAGGAGATCCTGGCGATCATCGAGGAGAAGCCCCTGGACGAGGGCGAGCTGATCCAGAAGGGCCTGATCGCCAACTCGCACCGGATCGCGAACACGCCGCTGGAGAAGGGCGAGGCGATCAAGCGGCTCATGGATGTCACGGGCTGGAACGCCTCTACGGTGGCCGACAAGCTCGGATTCTCGAACGCGACCGTCTCGCGGCTGCTCTCGCTCCTGGAACTGCCCGAGCCGATCCGCGAGCGGGTCCATCGCGGCGAGATTCCGCTGAGCGCGGCGAGCGAGCTGGCGCGGGTCAAGGATGGGGAGGAGCAGGCGGAGCTGGCCGCGAAGGTGGCCTCCGGCAGGCTCACGCGGGACGCGCTCAGCGGGTCGCTCAAGTCGAGGAAGAACGGCACCGCGCCCGAGGCTCCGGCCGCCGGGGTGGCTCCCTCCCCATCCCGGGTTACGGCCAAGCTGGCCGGCGGGCGGGCGGTCACCGTGGCTGCGGATTCGGTCGACCTGGACGCCTTCATCGCCGTGCTTGAGGACGTCCTCGGCAGGGCGCGCAAGGCGCGAACCCAGGGGATCGAGCTCGGCACCTTCGCCAAGATGCTCCGCGACCAGGCGGGTGGGCCGAAGCGTAATCGCCGGTCCGAGGGGCAAGGCATTCTCGCGAACAGTTGCAACACGGCCATCGGGGGGCGGGCCCATGATGTGGCGGCGCAGGGTGGAGATGCCTGAGCGGCGGGAGCCGTGGGGGTTGGCCGAGCCGCTGCTGGCACTGTCCGAGGCGGACCCCTGGACCCTCGCGGATGCCTGCGAGGGCACGCTGGTGCTCGGGGCTACCGGCAGCGGCAAGTCCTCGGGCAGCGGGCGGACGCTGGCGCTCGCCTTCCTGCGGGCGAGGTTCGGCGGCCTGGTGCTCACCGCCAAGCCCGACGAGCGGGCCGTCTGGGAGGCGTATTGCCGCGAGGCGGGGCGCGAGGACGACCTGCTCGTCTTCGGCCCCGACCGCGCGCTTCGCTTCAATTTCATCGACCACGAGCTGAAGCGGCCCGGCCTCGGGGCCGGGCTCACCGAGACCATCGTCAACCTCCTCTCGACCGT
>DAIDJI010000556.1 GCA_027451455.1 Planctomycetales bacterium
GAGCACCTGAAGGAACGGGTTCCGGTGCTGAGCATTCCGGCCCGATCGTGGGGTTCCGAGCCGAGGAAGGTCCGCCGATCGGGCGACATCGCCGAGATGCTCCGGCTTCCCGGTGGCCGGGGGATGGGGCCAGACCAGACGGTGACGATTCATCGGATCGTCGAGCCGGGGAGCGGTCGTCCCTGGCAGCCGCGGGACGAGGCCGACGTCTTGCTGCTCGGCGATAGCTTCAGCAACATCTACACGCGGCCCGACCTCGGCTGGGGCGAAGCGGCGGGTCTCGCCCCGCAGTTGGCCCGGGCCCTTGGGCGCGACGTGGATGTGATCGCCCGGAACGGTTCGGGTTCCACCGAGACCCGCCGCGAACTGGCGCGCCGGCCGGCCCCGCTCGGAGGCAAGGCGGTCGTGGTCTGGGAGTTCGCCGCGCGTGAGCTGATGCTCGCCCACTGGGCCGTCGTCCCGATGCCGGAGCCGGGGACCAGTGCCGGCGGTGGAGCGGCCTCCGATCCGACAACCGGAGCCGCCACAGCCCACGCCGCCGGGCCGATCGTGGTGGAGGCCACGGTCATCGCCGGCTCTCACGTTCCCGAGCCGTTTGCCGTGCCCTACAAGGATTGTTTGACTTACGTAAAACTTCATGTGGATCGGATTGTTGAAGGGGATTACCGCGACGGCGAGATTCTCGCGGTGTTCTGGGGGATGAAGAACAACGTTCGGCAGGCGGCGGCCGACTATCCGGCCGGGAAGAAGCTTCGGCTCGAACTGATACCGCTGAGCAAGGCGGGTGAGGATCTCAGCTCGGCGCGGAGCGCTGACGATCTCGACGATTTCGACCACGTGCCGTATTTCGTGCGGAAGGAGGACGCCCGATGACGGCCAGGAGACGCGCGAGGATTGCGTTGATCGTCGGGGTCTGCCTGGTGATCGCGGCTGGCTGGGCCCTCCACGCGAGCCGGGCGGCCGAGGACAAGCGCAAGCGTCGGGCCATTGCCGTGTTGCGGGCGGCCACGCGGGCGAAGAAGAAGGCGGCCGTGCAGGCGGCCGTGAACCCGGTTCCGCGCAGTCGGCCGATATTGACCGCCGAGGAGGCGAGACAGGCTCGTGCCGCGGCCATCCGTGCGGCCATTGTCTCCATCCGTTCGGAATGCCAGGCGGCCGCCGGAGGTGACTGGGACCGCTGGATCGCCCAGCTCGAACCGCTCCGCGCCGAGATGCGCGACAGGATCGCCGCCGGCAAGCCTCTGCACCCCGAGGCCACGGGCTTCGAAAACCGGTCGCCGGTCCTGGAGGGCAAGGACGGGTTCCCGCTCTTCGAGCCGGTGCCGAGCGTCTACCTCAAGCACGTCGTCGAGCCGACTTCGCTCGACGAGTTCCGCCGAGCCCGCCCGGTGATCGAGGGCGCCCGGTGGCTCCGGCACAAGGGGATCGACGTCCTCTTCGTCCCCGTCCCGAAGATGTCCGAGGTCTATCCCGAACGCTTCTTCGACCGCTGCCCGCCCGATCGGATCATCGCGCCGCAGGTTCACCGCGCGATCCTCGAGCTGCTGGAGCAGGATATCGAGGTGGTCGACCTCTTGGGTGTCCTCCAGCAGGAACGCGACTCCGACGCCGAGCCGCTATACCAGCCCGCCGACCCGCACTGGGCTCCCCGTGGCCAGGCGATCGCGGCCCGGATCCTCGCCGATCGGCTCTTGCGGTACGACTTCGTCGCGCGGGCCCGATCGGCTCCCTCGTACTGCGAATGGGATCGAACGCCCTACCTCCCGGCGATCCAGGGCGCCGCGTTCCTGGCTCTGAATCCCGACCAGCAGCGCCGCGCGATCGAGGTACAGCCGAAGACCTACCTCCTGCCGAGGAATGGCACCCGGTCGTTTGAGCCGAATCGTATGGACCCCACCTGGGACGATCACTCGCCGGTGGCCTGTATCGGCGACAGCTACAACGTTCACTTCATGGAGCAACTCTCGCATCAGCTCAACATGCCGCTTCGGAACATGAGCGGCGGGGGCCAGTCGACTCAGGCCTTCAAACAATTCCTGCGTGATCCGCAGTCGCTCGACGGCTGCAAGGTCGTGATCTGGCTGGTCTGCTATCCCAATCTGCAAATGCAGCCCATGCCCCAACCGATTCTGGACGCGGTTCACGGCAAGGAGGTCGCGAAGGGACCGGCAACCAGCACCGGGCCGCGTTGACGCTGGATTTTGGGTTTCCCGAACGATTGCGAGATCGTCAGGTGAGCTTCTGGAGCATCGGCAGGGGGACGTAGAAGGTCAGGTAGCGTTTGCCATCGGAGAACAGCCGACCGTCGGGGCTCTCGACCAGGATCGAGGCGCGCCGGGTGATTCGGTTGACCCGCCCGACACGACGGATCCCCTCGTGCTCGAACGTGACCCGGTCGCCGACGGTGATACCGTGCGCCACGACGGCCTGCTCGCGGGGTGTGACCAGGTCGTGATAGGCGGCCTCGTGTGCGAAGATCCGGCGAGAGAGGGCACGGAAGTTCGCCGCCCGGCAGTTCGATTTGCCCCAGCCGAGGAACTCGGCCAGGTGCAGGAGCTCGTGCTCGAAGATCCGCTGGAGGGCCTCAAGCCGATCGTGGACCTCCAGTCCGCCGACACTCACAGCGCGCTCGACGTCGCGAAACGTGCCGAAGAGGAGGGTCGTCGAGACGCTGATCTCGTACTCGTATTCGAGCTCCGAATTCCTATTCCCCTTCCCCTGTCCGAGATTGCGGACCGGACGGGTTAATCGGGTGGTCATGCCGGCGGCGCGCACCAGCCGGCCGGAGAGGCGGAAGTCCATCGGCAGGGCCCGGTCCTCCAGCAGCATTTCAGAGAGCCGGCCGCGGAAGAACTCGCGGTCATAGGCCGCGAAGAGGCGTTCGAGGTCATCGGGACCGATCCGGGTGAAGTTTCCCGTCTGGAGGTTCGGCGACCGCGCCAGCATCTCGTCGTAGATCTGGCGCGATCGGTGCTGGACCTCTTCCGCCGAGTAGAGGAGCGCGAACAGGCGGGCCTGGCGCTGGGGGCTCGGGCCGGGACCGGTTGGCTCGGAGGGGTCGGGGCCTTCCATGATCGTCGATCGCTCCTACCGGCCGGCGCCGGGGGGCTTTGGGGTCATCTGGATGCAGACCGGCCGGGCCACCTTCACCGTCCGTCCGGTCGCGGCGAGAGTACCCTTCGCCGGGTCGATCCGGAATTCCACGATCGAGTCGGAGTCCTGATTCTCGGCGAGCAGCCAGGTGCCGGTCGGATCGATGGCGAAGTTGCGCGGGGTCTTGCCTCGGGTCGATTCGTGGCCGATCGGGGTCAAATGGCCGCTGGTCGGGTCGATGGCGAAGATCGCGATGCTGTCGTGGCCCCGGTTCGATCCGTAGAGGAACCGGCCCGAGGGGTGGACGTGGATGTCGGCCGTCCAGCTCTGGCCGTGGAAGCCCTCGGGGAGGGTCGAGACGACCTGCATCGAGGAGAGGACGCCCGAGTCGGCGTCGTAGGCGAAGGCGTTGATGGTGCTGGCGATCTCGTTGATGACGTAGGCGAACCGGCCGCCGGGGTGGAAGGCGAAGTGCCTGGGACCGGAACCGGGCTTCACGGGCGTGACGATCGGTGGACGCTGGAGCAGGCCCTCTTCCGAGTTGAATGCATAACCATAAACGCCATCGAGGCCGAGGTCGGCGACGAAGGCGAAGCGGTTGGCGGGGTCGAGGTTGACCGAGTGTGCGTGCGGCCCGGCCTGTCTGGCGGGAATGGTACTGTGACCCTGATGCTGGACGTGGGATTCGGAGGGCCGGAGCTTGCCGTCGCGATCGATCGGCAGGCAGGCGAAGCTTCCGCTCCCGTAGTTTGCGACGAGAACGTATTTGCCCTGGCGGTCGACGACCAGGTAGCACGGTCCCGAGCCGGCGGAAAGCTGCTGGTTGAGCGGGGTGAGCTTTCCGGTGGTCGGATCGATCGCGAAGGCGCTGACGCCGCCGTCGTTCCGGCCGAGGATGGCGCCCGACTCGTTCGCGGCGTAGAGGAATTCGCCGTTCGGGTGGATGGCGAGGAACGACGGGTCGGTGGACTCAGCGGCGAGGCGAGGGGGGGTCAGCTCGCCGGATCGGGTGTCGAGGTCGAGCAGGTAGATGCCTCGACTGCGATCAGGGCCGTTGCCGCCGGTGTAGGTGCCGACGTAAAGGCGATAGACGCCAGGTGCGGCGGCGGACGTCGCCTGAGCCCGGGCTGGGCCCGGGATCGACGCGGCGACGGCCATCGAAAGCACGCCGATCGAGAGAGCGAGGCCCGTGCGGGGAAGGATCATCGAGACGGCTCCGGTCGTT
>DAIDJI010000557.1 GCA_027451455.1 Planctomycetales bacterium
GTCGAGGGTCGGTGCTGCTTGTACTCATCCAGCAGCATGTTGGACGTGAACTTGCAGTCACGATAGCGGGAAAACTTCTCCCACCAGGGTCGGTTCGCCAGCCGGGGGAACTCGAAGGTATGCCGGATTCCCTTGGCGTCGAACACCTCGGCATTCAGGACCATCGACACCTTCATCGGGTCGGGCGCGAAGAGCGCCCACCACTGCCAGAGACCCATCGGCAGCACGTAGTAGCAATAGGCGGGCTGCAGTCGATCCTTGATCGCGCACTGCGGCAACGTCCAGACGACAAGGGCGGAAAGGTGGAAGAGGACGAAGGCCGACAAGGCCCTTCGTCGGGCGGTCCATCGCCACGCCATTGCTCGCTCCTTTCAGGATCGACGGGCTTGTGGGCTGGCAGAAAGGTGTCGGAATTTAGCCCGGAGCGTCCGATCCGTCAATTCCGCCTTGCGCAGTCGAACAGGCTCCATAAAAAAAGGCCCCCGAGATCGTCGGGGGCCGCGCGCACCTGCATTCCTCTCGGCTCAAGCTTGCGAATCAAAACGCCAGCTCGATGGCGTCGACTGCATCGCCCGGTTGGAGCCACTCCCAGCATCCGACCAGGGCCATTACGCCCAGCTCGAGTGCGAGCAAGACAGGCATCGGAGGGTGGAGCACCAGGATCAGCGTCGCGAAGATGGCCGCCAGCACAACCCATTTCGCGATCGTCTTCCATTCGAATGAGAACCCAGACTCGGCCGACTCCGCTTCCAGCAGAAAGGCTGTCCACTGGTGTCCGCGGAGCCATCGCTCGATCGTCGGCGAAGCGAGTGCCGCATGACGGCCCGTCGTGATGAGAAAGGGAAGGGTCGGCAAGCCGGGCAAGACAATTCCCGCGACCGTGAGTCCCAGTGAACCCCCCCCCATCGCCAGGTGCTTCATCCGCCGACGGGACGACGGCCCTCCATCGACTGGACCGATCTCGATCGCCGTGACAGGTTCGCGACGGACCGTCGGGATCGCCGATCGGATCGACGAGGCCACCCGCTCCGCCAGATCGACCGCTCCAAACCGTCTCGGACCGAACTCGATCCGACAGGTCGCGGTCTCCAGGTCGACCGAGGCGAGCAAGGCGCCGCCACGGTCGACGGCTGCCTCGACCAGTGCCCGGCAAAACGCCTCCTGTCCCACCCGGAACATCCGTGGATCGCGGATTTCGACCACACCCGCGTTGATCTCGTAGGCAATGGCCGGCCCGACTGGCTCGCCGGAATTCGGCGCCGGAACCTCGGCGCCCGAACCATGCGAGACAGGCTCCTCACCCAGGATCGGGGGACTCCCGACCTCGAAATCCATTCCAGCAGGCGAGGACACTGTGAGAGACGTGGTCATCGACATGATCGGTCGCTCCAGGATCGATCGGATCGGCGAACTCGGACCAGAAACCATAGAACAAATGCTTTCCATGACATCCGACGTGAAGTGCCGGGTGTCGGGTCGCGGCGTCATCGGCGAGCGAGCCGCGAGAGTCCGAAATGATGGCCCAGGGCGAAAGGGAACTTCACCAGCGGAGGGATTAGGTCATCCAGACCATGGATACATCCCGCTTCCTGGCCGGCCTCCCGATTGCCCCGAGATGCGACCGATCGGCGCAATCGCCGAGGGAGCCTCAGGCATCGTCGTCATCGACCGATCGGCGACAAAACTTGAGCGGCACCTTCCGTTGGTGTCCTTCACTGCTCATGAACTCGTATTCTCAATAGCACAACTTCTCGCCAGATGTCGAGGGGATTTTCGTGGAAATCTCAGAAAATCAGCCGGGATTGGTCACGCCGATCTGCCGGCAGATCGAGTTCAACGGGCAGGTCGAGCAACCTGGCCTGACGCCCGTGCAGATAAACTTGCCGAAGGGGACAAGCCGCTCATTGATCTCGATCCAGTAGCGCTCGGGTAAGGCCTGGGCGAGTGCGAGCATGGTCTTTTCGGGTGTTGGCGTCGAGACGAATCCCCATCGGTTGACGATTCGGTGGACGTGGACATCGACCGCGATCGCGGGGCGGCCAAACCCGATCGCAAGCGTCAGTGCGGCGATCTTGGGCCCGACGCCGCGCAATGACCTCAGTTCTTCGAGGCGATCAGGGACCTCGCCACCCCACTCGTCGAGGATTCGCTGCGAGATCGCGAGCAGGTCGCGCGCCTTCGCGCTGGCGAACGTCGTTCCGTCCAGCCGATGGACCAGTTTGTCCTCACCGAGGTCGAGCAACTGGCGGGGGGTCCGGGCGACCTCGAACAGTCGGAGACAAACCTGGATCGTCGTCTCGTCCCGCGTCCGGGCCGAGATCAGCGCTCCGACGAGTTGCTCGAACGGCGAGCTGTACCCTCGATCGCGTAGCTCGAACATGGCTGCCCTCGGCAGCCTGGAAACGGCGACTCTCAGCCGCCGGAAGACCTCGTCAATGTCGAACGGCTCCTTGGGGAGCCGATTGAGCGCGGTACGGGTTTCGCCTCCCTTGCCGGCCCGGTAAAATCGGGGCATGAAATCACTCTCCTCCCGCTCACTACCGACGCTCGCCCTCACTCTGCTGGTCGCCATCGCCGCGGCGACGCCTTGCCGGGCCCAGCCGAAGTCACCGGGAGGAATACCTCTGCCGGTCGCTGTCTGGCCGACCGGCCCGCTGGTAGTGGTCGCCGCCTTCGACCGGCCGGTCGATCCCAAATGGATGCTGGGGCGCGTTGTCACCTACTCTGATCCGATGGATAGAAGTCTGGAATCGGCCGGCCAGCTTCGGATCGTCGGCGTCCAGCCCCGTGACGATCGCCGGACGCTCCTCCTCGCCACGGATCCCCATCCTCGACAGGCTCGGTATCAACTGCCGATTCCCCCGCCGAACGCGGTCCCCGATGCACGATCGGCTGGGACAATCTCTTACGATCTCTCGGGCCTTGAAGCGACCTGGACCGAGGGCGAGCAGCCCGGCCCCGAACCAAACTGGACGGGATGGTGGCCTGTCCTCAATCTGGTCGAAACCCGCCGGCTGACGGCTGGCTCCCGCCCGCACCAGGTGGGCTGGGACCTGATGAACCGGAAAGGGCGGCTTGGATGGGCCGGATGGGTGAGCCTTCCGGCGGGAAAGGTTACCGTTCGGCTTCGGTCGTCGATGCCCATCGAGGAGACCACCCTCGGCGACGTCCAGAGCGCCGGGACCGCTCCAGGCGCCGACGGCTTGTTCCTCGCCGAGATGGGGGTTGACTCGCGCGGCGAACCGATTTTCTTCACGGCCGCGGTCCGAACGGGATCTGTCGGCCAGACCACGCAAATTGCGGCGAGCTATCGGGTTGAGAACGGTCCAGGTGATCGGCCAATCGAGCGCGAGCAATGGAAGCTCCCCTGGGCGCCGATGTCTCCGGCCTCGACCCCATCCGAAGCCGCCCCGATCGCTCTCCCGGACCTCTCCGGAGGCGATCCGGCACGAGGGCGTGAGATATTTCGAGGCGACCGAGGCCGATGCGCGTACTGCCATGTCTTCCGGGGTGAGGGCGGGCACGTCGGGCCGGACCTCACTCCCATCGTCAGCAAGGGGCGGGCCGAACTCTACCGGAGCCTGGCCGCCCCCAGCGCCGTGATCGCCCCCGATTTCACCACCTACACGGTCGCGACTCGAGACGGCCAGGTCTTCGCGGGCGTCGTCCGGGCCGAGGGCTCCGAGGCCATCCGCGTGACCGACACCAACGCCAAGGCGACGACCGTCCGCCGTGAGGCCATCCAGGAGATCCGGCCGAGTGCCACTTCCATCATGCCGCCGGGCCTGGTCGCGGCGATCGGCCAGTCGGGCGTTCGCGACCTCCTCGCCTACCTGACTTCCCCCACGCCGACCCCTTCGAAATGAGTGTTCTGTGATCGCGGTATCGCGCTTGCCCCGTCCCGATTGTTTGAGATACGCTAAACTTTGATGAGAGCGATTGTCGCAGGGCGTCGGATTTGGTTGACCAGAGTCCCGGGGGATCATTCATGCCATCGAGTCACCAGCACGCGATCGGCGTGCTTCGACGCGAGTTCCTCCAGGTCGGCTTCTCGGGGCTGCTGGGGCTTGGGTTGCCGGAGTTGATCGGCCTGCGCCGGTCTGCCGAGGCGTCGCGACCCCGAGGCCCGAGGCCGATCGTCCTGGAGCCTCGGGCGAAGTCCGTCATTATTGTCTTCCTGACCGGCGGCCTGAGCCACCTCGATTCGTTCGACATGAAGCCGGACGCACCCGAGGGAATTCGCGGCGAGTTCCGGCCGATTGCGACCTCGGTTTCGGGGATTTCTTACTGCGAGCACCTGCCGATGCTCGCCGC
>DAIDJI010000558.1 GCA_027451455.1 Planctomycetales bacterium
CCCCTCTACCCGCTCTCGCTCGACGATCCGGCGAAGGGCATCGTCAACTTTCCTTATCTCTCGCCGCGCTTTCTCGGCGACATCTCCTTTGCCAACAAAACCGCAGTCGCACTCGGCCTCCGCGTGGACATCACGCTCGGCAGCGGCTGGAGTGCCGAGCCCCCGGGCCCACACGGAAGCCCTCGGTTCCCCTGGACCGTTGGCAATGCCCTGACCCTCTTCGGCAATAACCAGCCGATCTTCGTCGACCCGGGCGAGCTGGTCGCGAACGTCTCCGCCAATGCCACCGAGTTGATCGCCTCGAACGGGACCGTCACCAACCAGGCCGGCGCTACCGGCCAGGTCTACGCCGCGACCGTCAACGGCGTCGTCCAGACTCCATTCGTACCGACCCAGTCCCTCAGCGGACTCCCCTACTGGCCGTTCAATCTCCAGAACCTCGATATCTCCGCGCCAGGCTCACCGACACCGACACCGACACCGTCTCCTTCGCCGATCCCCTCACCGACACCTTCGCCAACACCCTCGCCGTCACCGACGCCTTCGCCAGCACCCTCGCCGACACCGACACCCACACCTTCACCGATACCGTCTCCTTCGCCGACACCGACACCGACACCGCCCGGCCAGACCTTGCCGGCTCCATCGGTCGTCTCGGCGTCGGCGGTGGGATCGACCTTGGTGAACTTGAGCTGGTCGCCGGTTGCGGGTGCGACGTCGTATCTGGTGGAGCGGTCGACGCCGGGCGGGATGTGGGAGTTGATTGCGCCTCCGATGGCGTCGACATCGTACCAGGACGCGGGAGTCTCCGCTTCGGCGACGTATGCGTATGCGGTCGAGGCGATGTCGGAGATCAGTTACTCGGGTCTGAGCGCTCCGGCGACGGTCCAGACCGGTCCGACACCGACCGTCTCGACGCCGCCACCGGTCCCCGTCGCGACGATTGGCCCGACGATCGCGCCGATGGTGATCGCCGCGGGGCGCCGGCAGCTCTTCAACGGAGTGGTCGCGACCTTCACCGACCCGTCGGCGCCGTTTTCGGGTACGTTCACGGCGATCATCCACTGGGGTGACGGTCGAACGAGCCGGGGAATCGTGGAGGGCACGGGCGGGCAGTACGCGGTGCTGGGCCGGCATCGGTTCTCGGCCTCACGCGAGTACGCGGTCCAGGTCGTGGTGACGAGGTCCGCGACGGCCGGAGTTCCGATGAGCCTCACCACGACCAGTTCCGCCTCGATCGGGTTTGCCCAGCACCCGACTCGGCGAGTGGTCCGGATTGGGCTGGGTACGATTTCCCATCATCCGGTTCGCCGCCACCGCTGACGACGCGGCCCGGGTGACAACGATCTTCCATCACGACGCGATTCCTGCCAGTCTAGGGAGGTTGAGGAAAACACGACCTCTTCCTAATCGAAAGACGGAGTCTCGCCGCATGAGCAAGCCTATTCGCGTCGCCGTCACGGGAGCGGGTGGCCAGATCGGCTATGCCCTCCTGTTCCGGATCGCCTCGGGGGCCGCGTTCGGCCCCGACCGGCCGGTGGCGCTCTCACTGCTGGAGATCACGTCGGCGCTGCCGGCGCTCCAGGGGACGATGATGGAACTGGACGACTGCGCCTTCCCCCTGCTGGCTGACGTGAAGGCGTCGGATAAGCCCGAGGAGGCGTTCGCCGACGCCGACTGGGTGGTACTGGTCGGCGGTCTGCCGCGGAAGGAGGGGATGACCCGCGGCGATCTGATTCGCGTCAACGGCCCGATCTTCACCGACCAGGGGAAGGCGATCAACGACGCGGGGGGACCGAATGTCCGCGTGCTGGTCGTCGCGAATCCCTGCAATACAAATGCCCTGATCGCGAAGTCGCACGCGCCGAAGGTTCCGGCCGATCGATGGTTCGCAATGACCCGGCTGGATCAGAACCGCGCCGAGGCGATGCTGGCGCGGCGTGCCGGCGTGCCGGTCTCGTCGGTCACGCGGATGACGATCTGGGGGAATCACAGCGACACGCAGTACCCCGACTACAAGAACGCCCGAATCGGCGGCAAGCCGGCTCCCGAGGTGATCGGCGACGAGAAGTGGCTGGCCGAGACCTACATCCCGTCCGTGGCGAAGCGGGGCGCGGCGGTGATCAAGGCGCGGGGCTCCTCATCGGCGGCCTCGGCCGCGAACGCGGCGATCGATAGCCTGTACTCGCTGAGCCACCCGACGCCGAACGACGACTGGTTCAGCGCCGCGGTCGTTTCGGACGGCAGTTACGGGGTCCCGGCTGGTCTGATCTACGGCTACCCGCTGACCTCGCCCGGCGATGGGACCTTCAAGATCGTTGAGGGCCTGCCGATCGACGACGAAGCCCGCCGCCGGATCGACGCCTCGGCGCAGGAATTGATCTCTGAGCGCGAAGCCGTCAAGGAACTTTTCGGCCCGGCGCTCTGAGGTCTCGGAACCGGCGAAATTCCGGACGGTGGCGCCTGGAGGGATCTCCCTCCGGGCGCCGACTCCGGCTCGATCCTCGCAACGGGGATCGACCCGGCCGCCCAGGATCCGCGACACGATCGGCCAACGGCTTCGGATTAATAACGGGGAGCCGCGGAATTCGCTGTTCGGTTGATCGGGTAACCGGCTGGAGTCGATCGGCTCGCCGGCGTGCCTCGCATCCTGGCCTCGCGGCGGGATACCGGAGCCGTGGATCGCATTCCGAGTGCCAGAGCGGCGGCAAAAACCAGGCAACCAACCAGACCGATCAGGCCCAGGAGAGTAGCGCGCGCCTGTCGAGGATGCCGTCGCCACCAGGGGGCTGCTCGTCGGCGTGCCGATTCCTTCGCAACCTGCCGCATCCAGGCCAGGTAATCCTCGCGACGGACCGGCGGCGCCGCCGGAGCCGGCTCGTGCCATTCCCGGGGCTGGGTTCGATCGGCCTCATCCCTGGCGTCGAGTTCCGCCAGGAGCTGACGATAGGCTGCGCAAAGGAGTACGAACGCCTCGCCGTCGCCCCCGTGGTCCGGGTGGGCGTGCTGGACCATCGATCGGAAGGCTTCCTTGACCCGATCGCGAGGGCAACCCCTCGGGACGCCGAGGATGGCGTAGGGATCCATGTCGATGATTCCGACGAGCCGGACACGACCCCGGCGGCGTACGAAACCGACCGGTCCGCTGGTGGCGGGGCTGGGGCCTGCTTTCTTAGAATAATAATACCACCTGGAGTGGGAATATCTCGGGGGGGGCGCAATTTCCGCGGGAGGGGAGGGAGTCACTTGGTCGCGGGATGGCTGGCCGATGGCTGGAAGTTCCTTGCGTTCGCGATCCAGACCGCTGCCGCGGTTCCGGTCGCGCTGAAGCGGCATCCCGGCGAGGTTCTGGTGCAGTTCGAGCAGGTCTTCGTGCGGAGTCTTCCGATCGTCGCGGGGGCGGGGCTGAGCGTCGGACTGGTGACCTGGCTCCAAACTCATCGGCTGCTCGTCCAGCATGGCGCCGAATCGACTCTGCCGAGCTTTTTGGCCGTCGCGGTTCTGGTGGAGATCGGCCCGATCCTTGCGGGTCTTCTCGTGGCAAGTCGGATGGGCGCCGGGCTCTCGGCCGAGCTGGGAACGATGGTCCTCAACGAGGAAATCGACGCTCGACTCGCCCTCGGTGTGGATCCCGTGCCAAGCCTGGTGGCGCCCCGGGCGATCGCCTGTGCGGTGGCCGTCCCGTTATTGACGGTGGTTCTCGATGCCGGGGCGATGCTTGGCGGGCTGGCCGCCGAGCTTTCGGCCGGGGGTCTGACCGCCCGACTCTTCTGGAGCAAGTCCCTGGCGTTCCTCGACCTGGCGGACATTCTGCCGGCGACGCTCAAGACCGCGGTGTTCGGCCTGCTGATCGGCCTGGCCGCCTGCTGGACTGGGCTGAACGCCGGCTCGTCGGCCGAGGCGGTTGGCCAGGCGGCGATCCGGGGCGTCGTCCGCTCGGTTCTGGTCGTCTTCGCCTCGAACGTCGTGATGGTCCCCTTGATTCAGTGGTCCGCGGCCGGAGGCCGATGGTCCGTGATCGGCAGCCCCTGAGGAGTTCCTTCGATGAGACGCGGGATCGGTCCCTGGCGGGCAGCGGCGAGTCTCGGCCTGGCGCTCGCGGTGCTGGCGCTGGCCGGCTGGGGAATCCGGGCGGTCGCGGGCCGACACTGGAAAGTCCAGCCGACGTTCCGGGTCCGGGCCGAGTTCGCGACGATCGCCGGGCTGGAGGCCGGGCACCGGGTCCGGGCCGCCCGCGACGAGCCTGGCGCCCTCGGCCAGGCCGCGCTCGATGTAGCCGAGCACCCGGTCCCGCTGGGCGGCCGAG
>DAIDJI010000559.1 GCA_027451455.1 Planctomycetales bacterium
CTCGCGAACCCGCATCTCGGGATAGAGCGGGACGCTTTCGGGCAGGTATCCCAGCTTGCGACGGACCTCCAGCGGCTCGTCGAGGACGTCGTGCCCGGCCAGCACTGCCCGGCCGCTGGTCGGCGTCAGGTAGGTGGTGAGCATGCGCATCGTGGTGGTCTTGCCGGCTCCGTTGGGGCCGAGCAGGCCGACGATTTCGCCGGTTCCCACCGCGAAGCTGACGTCGTCGACGGCCCGGAACGACCCGAACCGCCTCGACAATCGGTCGATCTCAATCATCCGACGAGCGAGCCTCCAGGGATCCGGCACTCCAGGCGTCCCCGGGCTGATTGGCCGGGACGTAAGGGCGCCCTGATCTCGAATACGCAGTAGTTAGAGAGTATACCCGTCGTCCAGTGGGTATGACATGGCCCTCTCGGCCTCAGCCCGGACGGGCGCGGGCGACCCAGACCAGCACGACCATGGATCGGTCGATCATCTCGGCGGCCGGCGAGCTGTACTCTTGCTCGGGGGTTGGGCCGTCGGCCCGAGGCAGGGCGGGGATCGAGCCAGGCCGTGGATTGTCGGGCGGAGGTGAGGCCGGCAGGGTCGGGTCGTCCTGGCGGAAGGCCAGATCCTCGCGGGGGATTTGCATCTCGGCGACCGGCGAGCACGCCTCGACCTGGCCGATCTGCGCCAGGCGGGTCATCACCGCCGGCTCGGCGGGTCGCTCCTCGACTCGCTCGTGGAGCGCGAGGCGGAGCTGGCCGCGCAGGTTATCCAGTTCGCGGGGGCCGACCACTAGCGCGAAAACCGTGGCGCGGTCGGGATGCTTCGGATCGATCGCGATCCCCTGCGCCACAGTAATCTTGTAGAAGTTATACCGGGTGGTTTCCTCGACGATGCTGGCGACCCTGCGCTCGTCGGAGCCGTCGCCGGGGTCGGTCACGAGGAAGACCTGGCGAAGTCCGGGATGCTCAAGGTACTCGCGAACGTGAGCAAGTTCGTCGCGGCCGGCGCCGGTCGACTCGACCGGGGCGGGTGTGGGGCGGTTGTAACGCGGCTGGGCGGCCCGGCCCTGCTCGATCCGGGGGTGCGCGAAGGCCGGCCATCGTGGGTCGGAGGGCCCCGGCGGTGCCTTGTGGGTGGCGAGGTCGGCCAGGTGAGCGCCCTTCGGCTCCGGAGCCCCCCGATGGTCAGGCCTCGGGAGCATCCAGGGCATCATGAGCGACACCATCAGTCCGGCGGCAACGGTGACGATCGCCGCAGCGCGAACCGGCCCCCGGGCGAGGGCGCCCCGGGCGACTCCGAGCATCGCCCGTCGGCGGATTTGCCGGAGGACTCGCCCCGCAAGGTTGCGCGGGGCCTCCCTCGGCAGTCCGGCGAGCAGGTCGCGGACAGCGGCGAGACCGCGCAGGTCGTCGGCGAGTCGGGAGTTCTCCAGCAAGGCCGACTCGACGGCGTGCCGCTCCTCGGGGCCGAGCCGGCCGTCGAGGTAGGCACTCAGGATCGATTCATCTTCGAGGATCATGAGAATGGTCTTCGGGGAATGGGGCCTGGGCCGCGGGAGTCGTCTTGGGCCTCGTGCCCGCCGGGTGGTTCAGGGGCCGGAGGTCGCCCCTTGCCGCGCCGGTCGGGGCTCGTCGACCAGGGGGCGGAGCCGATCTCGGAGTTCGCAACGAGCCCGGTGCAGTCGGCTCCGAACCGTCCCGACCGGGATTCCCAGGGTCTCGGCGATCTCCTCGTAGCTCCGGCCGTCGAAGTCCTTCAAAACAACGACGGCGCGGTGCTCGGGGCTTAGCTCGTCGAGGGCTGCGGCGACGAATCGCTGTTGCTCGGCCCGCTCGAGCGGAGCGGCCGGGTCCGCCTCGACCGACTCGTCGGCCGGGTGCAGACCCCGGGGCGCCTCGCGACGGTTCGCCGGCGGCGGCGCCGCTCGGACTCGCCGTCGCCGGTGCCCCGACAGGGCCAGATTCACCGCGATCCGGTGGATCCACGTGTAGAACGAGCTGTCCCCCTGGAACTGGTCGAGCTTCTCGAACGCGCGGACGAACGCGTCCTGGAGGATGTCCTCGGGGTCCCCCGCCGATCCGACCACCCGTGCGATCGTCGGGTAGAGCCGGTCCTGATACCGCTGGACGAGCAGCCCGAAGGCCTCGGTCCGACCGGACCGGCAGGCCTCCACCAGGCTCAGATCGTCGGGGGTCCGCGACATCATCATGATTGGACGCCCGGCCCGGGTCGCGCGTTCCAGGAAGGGGCGGCCACCGGGAATCCCGGGCCCGGGGCCGTCGCCGAGACGTCCGAGACCGGCCGCGCCGGCAACGCCTCCGGCCCAGCCAGCCGCAAGCCGGCCGACTCTCGCATTCTATCCCCGGCCATCCACGCCCGGATAGGGCCCGGCGCCGGCCGGTGCACGTAATGGGTCTCTCGGAAAGGATTCCGAATCGGTCGATGGTGGGGGCTGGACCATCAACGACCGCTTCCGTTTCGCTCCGGAAGACCGCCCAATATTACACTCCATCCCGTCTCCCGTCGGTGGCTCGTGGCACCACCCCCCGACGGTCCAGAAGCCGGAGAGATTTTCCGAGGGCGCCCGCTTGCCAACGCACAATCAGGACGATATCTTCTACGTGCGCTCGATTGCTTATCTACTGTTGCGATGATGAAGTCAGACGTTGGTGTCGTCACCATTGGATGGTGTTCGTCACGACGATGTGGAGGTCGAGCGACGGGGGGTGTTGCCTCGCCGCGCGGGACGCGTGCGAGGTGATGCCAGGGGGCGGGCTCTTCCGTGGGGCGAAGAGCGCGAGCGGATCGTGGGGCAGCCGGTGACGGTCAACGGCCCCAGAGACGCTGGATCGGTTAACAGTTCGTTCATCATTGGTTGACGCAGTAAGGACGCCTCGACGCTGTCTATTGTGGCGGTTGGGACGTCGGCGACGAGATCAGACGACGAGGCACCAGGAGAATCTGCGAGAGCCGTTGACCCAATCGGGCTGCGCGCCTTGCCCCGGGCCTGTGTGCGCCTGGCCCAAAACGGCCGGCGTCGCGCCCGCCGAGGGATCACTCACCCCGGAGCGAGCACGCCGCTGGGGCTGCAACCTTGGACCTGCATTTTAAGGAACGATGCATGCGATTTGTTGAGCAACTGCGAAGGCGGCGAAATTCCTCGCGACGGGCCCGCTTCCAGCCGACGGCCGAAGGCCTCGAGCCCCGGTTGGTCCTCTCCGGGCTCGCGGTCGGGGTTAACCTTCAGAGCAATCAATGGTATAACAACGACCCGATCTGGACGGACTTGCACAACCTCATGGGGAACTGGCAGCTCAATGGCCAGAGCGTGACCACACTGACCGCCGACGGCTACCCGACGTCGGGCACCCCCTTGATCAGCATTCTGACTGCGGGCTATCCCGCTGGTTACTACGAGTTCAGCTTCACGGGTGCCGGTACCCCCTCCTTCAGCGGTGCCGGGCAACTGGTCGGCACCCTGACGGTTTCCAACGGTGTCACGACGGGCACGGTCCTGGTCAACCCCTTGAACAACAGCGGCCAGGTCGACATGACGATGTCGGGGCTCAACGCCTCGGACCCCATGGATAACTTCCACTTCATGTTACCCGGCTACGGCAACGGAACCACCTCCGAGCCGATGTACACCCCGCAGTTCCTCCAGGCGCTCGCCCCGTTCTCCGATATCCGCTTCATGAACTGGGGCAGCACCAACAACTCAACGGTCGCCAACTGGTCCGACCGTGTCCAGCCAACGGCCCTGATCACGGACGGCTCCGGCGGTGTCCCCTACGAGGACATGATCGCGCTCGCTAATGCCGCTCACAAGGACATGTGGATTAACATTCCTGCGGAGGCGACGCCCCAGTTCGTCCAGAGCCTGGCTCAGCTCATCCACTCCCAGCTCAACCCGAGCCTGAATGTCTACGTCGAGTACAGCAACGAGATCTGGAACTACGGCTTCGCGGCCTATTCGCAAGTCGCCAGTATCGCAGCCTCCAACCCGGTCATCAACCATTCCCTGAGCCAGTACCAGCAGGTGGCCGACCAGGCGGCGTACTCCACGGTCGTGGACGGCCAGATCTTCAACCAGGTCTTCGGTGCCGGGACCTCTCGAGTACGGCCGATCCTCGGCGGCCAGTTTGCCTGGGACCAGTTTCAGACCTACGAACTCCAGTTCATCCAGCAGGATTTCGGCACACCATCGAAGTATATCTACGCTCAGGCCGTGGCACCCTACCTCGATGGTGGGGATTCGAACACCGCGAATCTGACCCTCGACCAGCTCTTCTCCGACATCCAAATTAACCTG
>DAIDJI010000560.1 GCA_027451455.1 Planctomycetales bacterium
GAGGGCCTCTCGTCGGCAACGGTGAACGTGTTGTGGGGAACGTTCAACCTGATCATCGGCTATGTTCTGGTGGCCCGGGTCGGTCGCTTCGACCTTCGTAAGACCTGGCACGTCGCGGTGCTCGGGTTCGGGGGCCTGCTGATGGCCCTCCAACTGGCCCGGCACTTCGGCTCCCTCCACGGCGGAAACCTCTAATCGGACTGAGCAGACTTCCCCTCGCCTCCGGCCGACCGGTCCCTGGGCTCGCCCTTGCAGGAGCGACAGGCACCTGCCATGCTAGATAGGGATGGCAAGGCGGGATTTTGCTCGGCTTTTCGGATGCGCTACTCGACGTCGGCAGGCCGATTCACCCAGATCTTTCGTTACTGGGTTTCGAACCTTTTTGACCTGACGGCGAGGTCGAAGTCCTTTTCTTTTCCGGGAGCGATCGGCTACCGATGGCAGGGCTCGCACCCACCTGCCCATAGAACAAACCCATTGGCTCGCCATGATCGAACGGCTTTACGTTCACAATTTCCGCTGCCTGGAAAATTTCAGTCTAGAACTCGCCGATCGTCCCTCGGCCCTGCTCATTGGCAAGAATGGGTCCGGCAAGTCAACGGTGCTGGATGCCTTCCGACTTCTCCAGCGCATCGGGCGCGGCGAGGGGCGTATCCGCGACCTGGTTTCGGCGGGCGACTTCGCGCAACATCGCATGGACCGCCCGATGCGATTCGCCGTGGATCTGACCCACGCCGACCGACGGTTTCGCTATGAGATAGCCCTGGAATGGCCGCCGAAGTTCCGCGAGGCTCGTGTTTTGGACGAGGCCCTGGTACTCGACGGGATTGATATATTCCGGCGCAAGCATTCGCAGATACAGTTAGCAGGAGGCCAGTCGTTCGGGCTCGATTGGCATACTGCGGCACTCCCTATCGTCAACCAGCGGCCCGATGAAGAGGGGATCGCGGAACTCAAGGTCTTTTTCGCCAACATGATCCTCGTCAATCCGGTCCCGGCGCGGATGACCGGATACGCCGAGGAGCCCTCCCCTGAGTTGGACGACGACGCCGCGAACTTCGCAGCGTGCCTGCGCTTCCTGCTGGGTCAGAAGCCGGCCGCCTATGCCACGTTTGAACAGCAGGTCAGAGCCTTCATACCCGACTTCGCCGCGATCGAGAACGTCGAGCGCGGAGAACGCGGCACGCAATTGATCGTGAAGTTCGAGCGGCCCGAGACTCCAGGGACTCTCGGCATCGAGTTCAAGGCTCTCTCCGACGGCGAAAAGTGCTTCTTCCTGGCCGCTTACATCATCGCCTCCAACCGAAACAGCGTCCCGGTTTTCTGCCTCTGGGATGAGCCGGACAATCATCTCTCACTCTCGGAGGTCGGCCCGTTGGTCCTGGGGCTCCGGAAGCTGACCAATCGGAGCGGACAGTTCCTCGCAACAACATATCATCCAGAAACGATTCGCATATTCTCCCACGAAACGACACTGGTGCTGAACCGGAGGTCACACCTGGAGCCGTCCGTTGCAAGGCCGCTGGCCGAGATTCCCTATCACGGCGACCTGATCCATGCGCTGATCCGCGACGAGATCATGGGATCGGAAGGAAAGGGCACATCCAGCCGATTTTTGTGATCCCCGAGGACTATCGTCGTGTGGCCAGGCGCAACTCCAGGGGTCGTCGCACGGGCGCCATCAACCCGGCTTCCGCGAGATCGCGAGGATGCTTGTCTCCTTTTGCTTTCGGTTCCCGCGGAGGATCGAGGGCTCAGGACCACTGGGGCTCGTCGCGAAGCAGGAGCGCCGCGATCTCGCCGGGTATCCGAAGTCCCGTATCGGCGGGGATGTAGTGGACGTCGACCCGGTGATTCAGGGCTCTCGCCAGGATCTCCTGCCAGAGGTCGGCTCGCTCGCAGGGAGACTTGCAATAAGGGCAGGCACGCTCCTCGGTCGTGAAGAGCGACCGGCATTGGTTGCATCGCCAGCCGACCGCTCCCAGGTCGGGCCCAAAGACCAGCGTCCGAACCTGGCCGTTCGCCAGGGCCTGGATGACCTCCTGCGGCCCGGTCGTCACAGCGCTCCCCTCCTGGAGCCGGCGACCGACTTCGGCCAGGAGTTCTTTCTGCTCGACCAGGGCGGCCTCGGAAGCGACCCGGGCGACCTGGTCCTCGATCGCGGGCTGCTCGCCGGCCCAGGCGTGCGGGACCTCGGCGACAACCTGGCGGGCGAGCCGCTCCGGCAGCTCAGCGCGGAAGTTCTCCAGGATCTCGTGCTCGCCGAGCAGGATGATCCCTCGATGGAGGTGCTCGTCCCAGGCGACTTCGACGCGATCGGCGAGGTCCTTGAAGTAATGGAGGATGCACTCCTCTCGGTGGCGAGCGATGGTGGCTTGCTGCTTCCCCCACCGTTCGCCCGCCGATCGGTTTTTCCGGGGCACATCCTCCTCCAGTTCGTCGAGCAGACGCGCCGATCCGGGCCGGGCCTCGTAGATCCGCCCTCTGTGGGTGTCGGTCAGGATCGCGAGGTATCGGGGCCGTTGCAGCTCCTCGAGCAGGAACGGGACGAGATAGGGCTCCTCGTTCACCACCAGGCGATTCGCGAAGGGCACCTCCGACTCGATGGCAACGACCCGATCCCATTTCGAGCCGCCGAAGACAGCCATCCCACGCACCCCCCGATGACCGGCGGACTCCAGGGACTCGCGGATCAGCCCGAGCTGACGCTCGAATTCCTGGACCGACTCGGGGTCATCGGCGATTCGCTTGCGGACCTCGCGGGCCTCCTGCTGGAGCGGCGGCCCCCATCGGGCCTCGAACCCCCCCACAACCGACGTATCGGCGTAGCAGCTCACGACCATCCCCTCGCCTCGGGCATGGTCCAGCAACATCGGAAACCCCTGAATTCTGGAAGTGTTCACCTTGATATCCTGCCCGGGAAGGCGGTGAGAATAATTCGGAGGCGGCCTGGTACGTGCGTGGCCTCGTCGAGGAGGGCGCGGGAGTGGTCGGCCCGGGACGTCCGTCTGGGGGACCGGCTCCATCGTCAGGGACGTTCCGGTTTCTGCACCGGGGGACGCTCGACGTTCTCCGGCATCTTCCACTGGCCGCGGAACATGCGCTTGAGGCTCGCCACCTCCTGATGAAGCAGGTCGAGTCCGCGTTCCACGCTGTCTAGCCTCTGTTCGAGCGAGACGAGTCGACCCTCCTGGGGCATCGACGGGAACTCGCCGTAATCGAGCCTGCGCTTCGCTTGCTTGACGCGTAACTCAACCTCCTGAACCGCCCCCTTCTCGGAGGCGACGTGGGCCTCGTGCATCAGGACGTCGTCCCGGGCGGCGATGAACCGCTCCTCGCTGGCGAACCCGTCGTGAAAGAGCTTTTTGAAGACGTCACGCCATCGGCGGGCCTCGGCGAGCCGGGCCTCGGCGAGCTGAAGCTGGGCTTTCCTGGTCGCGAGTTGGAGCTCCAGAAGTTCGAGTTCTTCGCGTGCCTGGTTGATCTTCTGGTCGAGGGCCGGATCGCCCCTGCCGGCCTCGCGGGGCCGGTCGGGCCGGGCGCTTTTCACCGGCGTTGGGGACGGGGACGGCTCCTGGGCCCACGCCGACCGGTCGACACCAGCCCCAACCAGCGCCGCGAGGGTCGCGCCCAGCCCGAGGGCCAGAACCCGACCCGACAGAATCTGTGATGATACGTGCATGAGACCGCTCCTCTCGAGGTTCGAGTCGGAGCCGCGGCCCCGGCCTCGTGTTCCCAGGGGTGTGATTTCCGATTGTTGTGTCATCCGAGAGGCGTCAGTCCACCGGACGGGTGAGGCTCTCCCGTCTCGGCGGTGACGGGTCGGGACCGACCCCACCCGCGGGATGGTCCCGTCGCCTCGTATTGTTGCCGAGGGGCGCCGTCACCATGGTCGACTCCTTGCGGAAAGCACCGCGGCGTCCACGGAACAGGAGCAAGGCGGCGGTCGGGGCCGCAAGACGTATCGCACGTCGCGAGCGCGTTAAGAATGCTTCCCGGGCTCAGGACCAATCAGCGCAATAAAAAACCCCGCACATGCGAGTATTCGCACGTCGGGGCCGCCCTGGCCAAGGAACGATCGCCCTTCTCGAGCAATCCAGGTGATACAATAATCCCCGGAGACTTTGATGTCAAGATCCCACCACGAATTCAGTCGCCGGGTGTTCGTTCTCGGCTCCTCAAGACGCAGAAACCGTCACAGGGTTGCCTCAACGGTGTCGGGCGCAGATTTCACCATTGTGAATGCCCGCATTTGTTGTTGGCCCCCACAATTTTCACATATGCAAAACTTTGTAAATTC
>DAIDJI010000561.1 GCA_027451455.1 Planctomycetales bacterium
GATCACCTTTGTCGACACCCCCGGCCATGAGGCGTTCACGGCGATGCGGGACCGCGGGGCCAACGTCACCGACATCGTCGTCCTGGTGGTCGCCGCCGACGACGGTGTGATGCCGCAGACCACCGAGGCCATCGCCCACGCCAAGGCGGCCGAGGTTCCGATCGTCGTCGCCCTCAACAAGATCGATCTCCCGAATGTCGATAGCGCCTCGAATCTAAGCAAGGTTTACGGCGAGCTTTCGCAGCAGGGCCTCCACCCGGTGGAGTGGGGCGGCGACATCGAGGTCGTGAAGACCTCGGCGACGACCGGGCTCGGGATCACCGACCTTTTGATGACCCTGGAGACGATCGCCGAACTACACGAACTCAAGGCCGATCCCTCCCGGCCGGCGACCGGCACCTGCCTGGAATCCTCCCTCTCCGAGGGCCGGGGCGTTGTCGCCAGCATGCTCGTACAGGAAGGGACGCTCCGGGTCGGTGACGTGGTTGTCTGCGGCGACGGTTACGGTCGCGTCCGGGCCCTCTTCGACGACAAGGGGAGATCGGTCGAGGAGGCCGGTCCATCGACGCCCGTCGAGGTCTCCGGTCTCGACATCGTCCCGTCCGCCGGCGAGGCGTTCGTGGTGGTCGACGACATCACTCGCGCCCGCGAGGTTGCCGAGGAACGGCGTGCCCGCGCCCGGGACGCCGCCCACGCCGATCGCCAGGCCATCACGCTCGAAAATCTCTACGACAAGATGGCCGAGAAGAAGGTCAAGAGCCTCAACCTGATCCTCAAGGCCGACGTTCAGGGATCGCTCGAAGCTCTCATCAAGGAGCTTGACAAGCTTCAAAATGAGGAAGTCCCGCTCCGCATCCTTCACAAGGGGGTCGGCGGAATCAGCGAGAGCGACATCATCCTGGCCGACGCCTCACAGGCGATCGTCATCGGCTTCCGCGTCGCGCCGGAAGACCGAGCCGTCACGCTGGCCGACGAGAAGAAAATCGAGATCCGCCGCTACGACATCATCTACCAGGTCACCGACGACGTGAAGAAGGCCGTCGAGGGGATGCTGGTTCCCGAGGTCAAGGAAGTTCACCTCGGTCGCGCCGTCGTCCGGCAGGTCTTCAAGATCTCCAAGGTTGGTGCTGTGGCGGGCTGCTTCGTCACCCAGGGAACGATCGAACGTTCGGCGAAGGTCCGGATCATTCGTGACGGCCGAGAGGTGTACAAGGGGGCGATCGAGGCCCTCAAGCGGTTCAAGGACGACGTCAAGGAAGTTCCGCAGAATTTCGAGTGCGGCATCAAGGTCGGCAACTTCGACGATATCAAGGCCGGTGACGTCATCGAGGCGTACCGGATCGATATCATTCGGAGGACGCTCTAACCGCTGGCTGAGTCTGAGGGCCGTCGTCCCGGAGTCGGGACGGCGGCCCACCCGTCGTCGACGGCCGCGGCCGGCGATCCGAAACCTGAGCCCTTCTCCCCGAGTCGCGACCGATGCCTTCACACCGAAGTCAGCGCATGGCAGAAGCGATCCGAGAAGTGGTGGCCACCTCCGTCCTCTTCGAGGTGGCCGACCCACGGGTCCAATCTGTGACCGTCCTCCGCGTGGAACTCTCCGGCGACCTTCGCGAAGCGAAGGTGTACGTCTCGATCATGGGGACAGAGGCCGAGCGAAGGCGGGCCCTCACCGGACTGCATCACGCCACCGGGTTCATCCAGGCACGCGTCGCCGCCCGGCTCCAGACCCGATTTACCCCGGCCCTCAGCTTCCAGCTCGACGAGGGGCCGCGGAAATCGGTCGAGATTGGCCGATTGATCGATGAAGCCGTCGCCTCCGACCGTCGGCCAGCCGGTCCGGAGCCGTCCGGACTACCTGGCGCGTCTGAAGAGTTCGACGATAAGGATGAGGATCGCGCGGAAACCGAGGGCGATCTCGAGGGTTGAAGCCTCGAGATCGGCGTCGAGAGGGCGGCGGGGTAATTCGTTCGGTCCCGTCGTCCGTTCATCCCGGGCGGCCTCTTGCATCTTCCGTATTCCCTCTTGAAATCGTAATTTCAAGTTTCTTCGCGGTCTCTGATCATCGATCGATACCCCAGGACTGGCCCCGGGTCTCAGGGGGGGTGCAGCCGAGGGGAGCGATGGCGCCCGTGACGTCACCGATGCCGGCGGGCTGGCCGGGCCGGCCCTCCCACTGACCGAGAGACCCGCCAACGACCCCAAGCAAGCGAACCGATCAGCCCCATGGCAACACAGAGCAAGGCCCAGTTCCTTACCGACGCCTACACCCTCCTTCGCCGGCGCTACAAGCCGAAGGGGGAGCAAGACTCCGCCCGTCTCTCCGTTCTGAAGGCCGTCGTCTACGGGATCTGTCACGAGGACACGACCCGGGAGAACGCCAATCAGGCCCTCTCCCGGTTCAAGGACGGCTACTTCGACTGGAACGAGGTCCGGGTCAGCGACATCGACGAGATCCGCGAGAGCCTCGCCGGTATCCCCGACCCCGAGGAACGAGCGAAGCGAATCCGTAAGTTCCTCCGCCAGCTTTTCAACCGAACGTACGGCTTCAACCTCGATGCCCTGGCCAAGAAGCCGTTGAAAGAGGCGCTCAAGGTCCTTCAGACCTACGAGGCCTTCTCGTCGGACTATGTGACAGCCACCGTGATTCAGCAGGCCCTTGGCGGCCACGCCATCCCGGTTGACCACGAGACGCATCGAGCCCTCGAACGGTTGGGTATCACCGAGGCCACGATTCCCGAGCTGCGTGCGGTCCTGGAGCGAGCCGTCCCCAAGAACCGGGGCGCTGAGTTCCTCGACCTGATCGAGGATCTGGCGAACGACACGTGCGTCGAGGGCGAACCTGATTGCGCACGTTGCGAACTCCGAAAGATGTGCCCCTACGCGATCGCCCGCAAGGAGCACGAGGCGGCGGCCCGATCGGCAGGGAAGGTGCGTCCCTCGAAAGAGCGAGAGAAAGAAATCGAATCACCCAGACCGGCTCCCGCTCAGGACGGGCCGTCGACGACAGCATCCCCAAAGAAGTCCACACCCGCCCGTGTGGCCAAGGAACCGCCGCCAGCCAAGCCATCGCCTCGCAGCAAGCAGAACCCGAAATGAGAACGACCGCTGGCGGCGTCCTTCCGCCCTGTCGTCCAGACGACGCCCGGGGTTGGCCCGAACTTCTGGGTATCGAAAAAAAAACCTGGACGCCCGCCAGCCTTCGTCTATAACAGCTTCGCGAGGTATCCGACGGATTTGATCATGTATCAGATCCCCAGTGTCGGACCGACCGTCGATTTCCTGTCGTCGGCCGGTATCTGTCTCGCCTATCCCGCCCGTGATCGGCGGTGGACATAGCTCGATCGTTTCACCGGCGGCATGCCGGCCCGTATCGAGATTCACTCTTCCCGAGCCGTGCGCGGATGTTCCGTCGCGTCTGCGACCACCGCGTCCGGGACACTACGCATCGAGGAGTATTCACGTGCGCAAAATTCTTGGTCTTCTGGCTCTCGCTGCCCTCGCCCTTCCGGCCTTCGCCGACGAGAAGAAGGACATCGTTGACACAGCCGTCGCTGCCGGCGACTTCAAGACGCTGGTGGCGGCCGTGAAGGCCGCAGGACTGGTCGAGACGCTCAAAAGCGACGGACCCTTCACCGTACTTGCTCCCACCGACGAGGCTTTCGCCAAACTGCCCGCCGGTACCGTGGAGAGCCTGCTCAAGCCCGAGAACCGGGACAAGCTCGTTGCCATCCTGAAGTATCACGTCATCCCAACCAGGGCGATGGCGGCGGACGTTGTTGGCCTCAACGGCAAGGATGTCAAGACCGCCGAGGGGAGCTCGGCCCGGATCGTCGTCAAGGACGGCGCCGTGATGATCGATAACGCCAGGGTCGTCAAGACGGACATCGAGTGCAGCAACGGCGTGATCCACGTGATCGACACCGTGATCCTGCCGCCTTCCGCCAGGTAATGGAAAAACCGTCCTCAAGGGGGTCCGTTGGAGGCCATTGCACGGTCCTCCACGGCCCCCTTCGTCGGAAAGCCGGTCCATCGCGAGGTTGTAAACGGCTGCCAGAAAAAGAGATATCCCAGCAGGCCGCCAAACGTATTCAGCAAGATATCGTCAACGTCCGCAAACCGGCGGCCTATCGCATACTGCACCGCCTCGATCAGGCAACTCAGTGCCAGGCAGAACAGCACGGCGTCCCGAAGCCGGGCGGATCGAGGCCGGATCGCCACAGGAAGCAAGCCTATCGGCAAAAAGGCCACGATATTCCCCAGGAAATTCACGAACCAC
>DAIDJI010000562.1 GCA_027451455.1 Planctomycetales bacterium
CCGATCATTCCATCCGCCCATTGGGAGGGTCTTCTCATGAATCTGAGCAAAAAGATCGCCGCCGCGCTTGACGAAAACACGAAGGTCCACCTTCCGCCGTGCGACATCGCGGTCGAGGAGGGCGCCCATCGCCTGACGCTCCACCTCACGGCGATCGACACGGTCGGCCTGGCCTTCGACTCGTTGGAATTCGTCGCGACGGACCGGACCGACTGGACGCCTGATTCCCTCCGCTCGTGGGGCGATCGGCTCGCCGCCCGAGTCACCTACTTGATGGAGCCGTTCAAGATCCTGGAGATCGACGCCGAGGACGGGAAGGTTTGCCTCCGCAGCGAGAGCCCGACCACTCGCAACCAGAAGCGCAGCTACTATGAAATCCGGCTCGGCAAGAGCGGCACGCTCCGCATGGAACGCCATACCTTCGACGAGGCCGCCCGGGTCCGCGACCGCTCCACCTGCCAGTTGACCCGCGAGGTCCTCGAACGACTTGCCGACGACATCGTCGCCAGCCTCCCGTGAAACCCCGAGCCAAATGGCCGCCCGGCAACGGACTGCGTTACCCCGGGCCGGCCATCATCGACCGAAGGAACGCGGCCGAGGTCCTGACCGCCTCGACCGCCATGTGGCTGTGCCGGCTCAGTTCGACGTGTACGCCGCCGCCGTACCCAATCGCCTGGAGCGACTGCAAGATCGGTGGAAAGACCATCGTCCCCTCCCCGAACATCAGGTGCTCGTGGACGCCGACGACCATGTCCTCAATGTGGAGGTTCCGAATCCGGGGCCCCCAGCGTCGGATCAATCCGGGAAGATCGCCCTCGGCCGAGCAGTGGACGTGTCCGAGGTCGATCGTCAGATCGAAGAGCGGATGCTGGACCCGCTCGTCCAGCCGGCTGAACCGAGCGAGGGTGTCGATGAACATCCCGGGTTCGGGCTCGAACGCGATCGGCATCCCGGCGTACTCCGCATGATCGAGGACCGGCCGGAGCGCTTCGACCAGCCGGGAGAGGCCCGCGTCCTCATCGACCGCATCCGGCACCTTCCCCGACCAGAACGAAACCGCCTCGGCTCCAATCGCGACGGCCAGGTCAATCGATCGGCGCAGGAAGTCGATCCGGATCGCCCGACGATCGGGGTTGGGGTCCATCAGCGTCGGGTCGTGCTTGAGCCTCGGATTCAGCAGATACCGCGCGCCGGTCTCGACGACCCGCGCCATCCCGCGACGGTCGAGGGCATCGCGGACCTCGCCCGCCTCTCGGTCGAGCGCCGACGGCTCGGAATAGGGATCGAGCGCGCCGGCGTCGAGCGTGATCGCGACGCTTTCATACCCCTCATCCGCGAGAAACTCGATCGCGTCGAGCAGCCGATGATGGGCCATCCCGTTCGTGTTGTATCCGAGCCGCATCGATCCTCCGAGATCTCGATCAGTCCGGCTCGATGCCCAGCTCGCGCAGCTTCGCCAGGTAGCGCGCCGCCCGCTCGGCCGCCTCGTCCCGCTCTCGCGAGACCTCATCACGCTCGCGGACCAGTTCGTTCCGCTGCCGGGCCAGTTCCTTCCGCTCGTCGTCGACTTCCTGGAAGGTCTTGAAAAGCTCGCCGTCGGGCCGGACGATCACGAGGTTGTCGGGGCCCTCACCCGGTTCAAACCGGATGCCGAGCCGGGGGCTGACGAAACCGGCCATATCTCGGATCTTCTCCAGAGCCCCAGCGCGGCGGCGGTATCCTTCGAGAAGACCGGAGTCCGGATCGTAGATGTAGTATTCCTCGACTCCGAACTTCTCATAAAGTTCAAACTTGCGTTGCATCTCGGCGGGGCGGTTGCTGGGCGAGAGGATCTCGAAGACGACCTGGGGCGGGATCCCGCCTTCGAGCCATTGCAGGTACGAACGTCGATGGCCCTTGGGGCGGCCGAAGACGACCATCGTATCGGGCGCGAGACGGGTCCGGTTGTCCCCCTCGATCGGATACCAGAACAGGTCGCCGGCCACGAACACCAGGGGGACTTCGCGGTAAAGCGCGTCGAGGCCCTCCTTCACCGTCACAATCCATTCGAACTGCAACGTGTTCTCGGCCATCGGCTTCCCGTCGGTCTCGGGGTACTCGATCACGCGTTTGCGGCCAGGAATTCGTGCGGTGGACATGATCGTCGTGTCCCTCGAGGACGATCGGGCATCGCCAACATCCGGATTATCGCACACGCCTGGGGTCCCGGCCATCGAGATCGGCCGTCACGTCAGGTCGAGTAGAGCCATCGTCCGAGCAGATAGGCCGGCACCCAGAGGACCGCGACAGCCATCGCCGGCTCGATCCCGCGAACAGCCGCGACCAGCCCGACGTTCAGCCAGACCAGGCTCAGAATGCCCGTCTTCACGGTCCGTTGGATGGTCCTCGGCCGAGGGTCGCGGATCGCCAGAATCGCGGCCCGGTTCACCAGCGCGGCGATCAGCCCGATCACGATCAGCCCTGCGATCAGCGCAGGTGGATCGCCGGTCATCACCTCGGGGAATCGCTGATGCGCGATCGCCGAGGCGGCGAGGCCAAGCAGGGCAAGGTCGAGGATCGCGAGCCCGCCGACCACCCCCCGCCGCTCGCCCTCGTGAGTTTCCGATCGGCTGATGACCGTGATCCCGGCGACGAAAACCCCATACGCGGCGGCTGACGCCCAGGCGGCTGGCCCGCCCATCTCAGCCGCGGACGACATCCCCATCAGCAGGTTCAACCCGCGGCACGCCCCCATGAAAACGGGTCCGAGATACGTCCGCTTCACCTGCACGTCGTACGCGAAGATGACCATCGCCAGAATCGCGGCCACAAAGGCGGTGATCGCCGAGCCGCTCGCCCCGGCGATTGCGGGCGCGAGGCCAAGCCCCATCCCGCCAAACATCGCCGCCGCCCGATACGAGGCCCGACCCGACGGGAGCGGTCGACCCGGGCGCTCCTCGCGATCGATCTCCATGTCAAAAACGTCGTTGAGCGCCGTCCCGGCCGCGTAGAGGACCATCGAGGCGATCGCCATTGGCAACCATCGATCGAACTCAGCAAGCGCGCCGCCGACCAGGAGCCATCCCGCCAGGCTATCCGCGGCGGCCGTCAACACGTTCGGCAACCGGACCAGTTGCAGGTAGGCCGTGATTGTCCCGCGCAACGTCGCTTCCACCGGTCAGGAGATGAGGGGACGCAGCACCTCGAGCGCCGTCCGCGCCGCCGCGTCCGGATTGTCGAGATAGGGGTACAGCTCGACGGTCAGCCAGCCGTCGTATCCCGTTCGTCGGATCGCCGAGACAACCTCGCCGAAGTCGATCGCACCAGCACCCGGAACGAGGTGGTGATGCACCCGCGTCGCCGCGATGTCCTCGAAGTGGTAATGGCGGATCTGTGGCGCAAGCTTCTCGATCGCACGCGGCAGGTCCTCCTGAACGCAGTACGCGTGACCCACGTCGAAGTTCAGACCGATCGACGGCGCATCCACCTTCTCGGCAACCTCCAGATACTGGTCGGTCGTCTCCAGCAGCAAGCCAGGCTCGGGCTCGATCAGCAGCAGAACGCCCAGCTTCTCCGCGTGCTCGGCAAGCGGCTTGAGAACCTCGACGAAGAGGTCGATCGCCTCCTGACGCGACTGCCCGGGCGCCAGCGGCCCGCCCGGCTCGGTCGTGATATGAGGCGCCCCCAGTTCGGCGCAGAGCGAGAGCGCCCGATGCGTGTGGTCGATCCGGACCCTCCGATACGACTCGTCAGGCTCGATGAACGAGGGATACCAGTACGGCTGCCGGTAATCGTTGACGGCGTTCATCATGAACGCGTTAACATTCGAAAACGCCAGCCCGGTCCGTTCCATCGCGGCGAGTAGGCCCCGCTTCTGAACGTCGAGCAGCCCGGCCGGCCAGGCGTGTGGAACGTCCGCCAGCAGTTCCAGGCCCTCGTATCCGTGCCCGGCGATCCGCGCCGCTGCCTCGTCAAACGGGTATTTCAGGTAGGCGTTGGTGCTGAAAGCAATCTTCATGCTTTTTGGCAATTCTGAATGTAGGATTCGAGCATCGTGAACTGACGGAAGAAGTCGTTCTCATCGACGCCGTCGGGACTCTTGAAGAACGAGGCGAGATGCCGGAGCGGGCCCCGGCCGCCCCGTCGCTTCTCCAGGTCGGCCAGGCGGGCCAGGTCGATCGCGAGCGGGGCGGCGAGCAGGCTGTCGCACCCCTGCCACGTAAACTGAAGCGTCATCTTCGTTCCGAGGAACCCCTCGAAATGGATGTGATCCCATGCCGTCTTCCAGTCGCCCATGT
>DAIDJI010000563.1 GCA_027451455.1 Planctomycetales bacterium
TTCGAGAATGTCGGCGCCGGGGGTCCACTGGTCCAGGCCGCTCCGCCAGTAGAGCGTCGACGGCCCGATCCGCCCCTCGCTCGCCAGGCGGGACAGTTCCGAGAGCCCGACGGGTCCTTGCGGCGTCCCGGCGTCGGCATAATACCAATCGTTGGACGCATCGGCCGCCGGCGCGGCCGACGTAGCCGGTTGCAACGGCTCCTCTTCCGGGTCGAGCATCATGAAGATGTTGGAGTCGGGATTCGAATCAGGGGCGGGCTCACGCCTGGGACTCAGGCCTCTTGGCGACGTTCCCGATCCCGAAACGAACGCGCCGGAAGATCCGACGGCCGGGAAGAGCACTTCCAGTCGATCGGCCGGTATCCATTCCTGGCGATCGCGCGAGAGCTGGTCGAACCGCGCAAGCTGGCCCCGATCGCGCAGCCCGCGAAGCTGCGACCAGGTCAGGGGGCCGTGGATACGGCCACGCGCCCGGACATACCAGGTTTCCGAGGCCTCGTCGCCCGGCATGAGGATCGGGGCTCCTTGCTGAGATTGAATGAGAAGAGGAGTCTTCAGGAAGCGACTGGACCCTCAAGGACGAAGACCGGCCGGCCCTCGGCCAGCGCAGGATCGTCACCGACTTCGAGACGCGGTTGACCGTCCTTGATCGTGCCGACGTTCTTCCAGGTCGACTTGTCGGCCGCCGAGGGGACCGCGATCCGGATCGCGCCCTGCCGGGGGATCGATTCGCCCGTCCGGACGACCCAGCCCTGCGGCTCCCGGGCAAGCCACCCAATCGCCCGGGGACGGGCGGTCAGCACGCGCTCCGTCTCGGCCCGGCGCGTCATCACATCGCGTAGAAGGTCCGAAGGGTCGGGCCACTTCTGAAGAAACGCCCGCGCCCGGGGCCGAACCTGCTCGGCCTCCCGGCTCTCAGGGTCCATCCAGGGGACGTTGATATCGATCTCGGCGCGGTCGATCTGCTCGCGGAGACCGCCCAGGACGCGGCGGAGCGGGTCGCTCCCCTCGAAGCCCAACTCCAGGATCTTGCGGAGCAGCGCCACTTTCAAGACAGGGTCCATCGCGGGCTGGTTGCGGACCTGGCCGAGCAAGTCCAGCACAGTGGATTCCCAGTCGATCCGGGCGGCATCCTGCGCGAGAATCGGCCTGAACTTCTGTGAGACGCGGGTCTGGGGCGAGAGCTCGATCTTCTCGACCCAGTCGGGGACAACGTTGTACGTCTTCTCCTGGCCGTCGTAGCCGGCAAGGTAGCGGAGCGTCCGGGCGCCCGGTTTCGGCTCCTCGAAGACATAGTAGCGATGCGGACCGCTTGAGGCCGGCGGTCGGACTGTCACCATCCAGAGGTGGTCGACCAGAAGGTCCATCATCAGCTTCTGAAGGTTGCCGAGCGCGCCGTCGGCCGATCGATGGCCCATTGCCTCCATCGCGGCCCGGTATGCGTCGATCCGTTCGGCGTCAGGCGAGGCCGGGAACTGGGTCAGGTACTGTCGGCACTGCTCGGCGCGGATCGTGGCCTCCTTCGATGCGATCGCGGGGCGGCCGGGACTCCAGCCGGCCGAGCGACGGCCCCACTCGGCCAGGGCATCCCAGACGGACTGGTCGTGGAGGGTCTCGCCAAAGGCGCGGGCGCGGGGTGAGTCGGGGAAGGCGTGGGCGTATTCCTGCATCGCCGAGGCGAACCGGGCCGAGTCAAAAACCGGGTCACCGGTAACAGCCTCGGTGAGGGCTGATTCCAGCCGGCCACGTCGGGCACGGCCCTCCATCCGGGCACCTACCGTGTCGAGGCGATCGGAGAGGCCACGTAGCCGGTTGCGGACGACGTCGCCGGCTGAGGTGGCAGCCGGGGTGAACTCGGCGATCGATTGCCGAGCGGCGGCGATCGCATCGGAGAGTGCGGCGGGATCACCCCCGGCGGTTTTGGCGCGGGTCTCGACCTGATCGATCGTCGCTGCGATCGCGTCGAGCCGGGGAGCCAGCTCCTTCTCGCGACGGTCGGCCTCAGCGGCGAGTGTGGCGGACCGCCGCTTGATCAGTTCGTCGACCTGGGCCCTCTCGGTGTCAATCCGAGCAAGCGATCGGGCCGTCTCGAGCGCCTTCGGGGGTTCGGCCGCGATCGGCGCCGACTGGGCCTCACGCATCGCCTTGTCGAAGGCCAGCGCTCGGTCGGCCTCCTTTGACTGTGCCGCCTCGACCCGCTGACGAACCTCAACCAGCGCCGGGTACTGGAAGAGGTCGGGATCGGCCGATTCCAGCCGCTTCGCCAGCGCGGCAGCCTGCTCGACCTCGCCCAGTTCGACGAGGTCGCTGATCGACTGCGCCGCGCGGTCGGCCGCGTTGGCACGCGACTGCGAATGTGCGGCCATGTAGATGAGGAAGCCGACGAGCAAGACCGCGGAGGCGGAGCCGGCGGCAATCAGGCGACGTCGCCTCGATTGATGCGACTCGGCCTCGCGAAGTCGGGTAATGTAGCCCAGGCGGAGATTTTCGGGAAGTCCCTCACCGTGCGACTGGACGTCGTGAGCGAGCCGCTCCAGCTCGTCGGGCAGGATGCGGCCGGGGTAATCCAGGGCGCGGACCAGGCGGGCAATCGCCTCCGCGTGCTCGCGGTGTTCACGGTCGATCTGGTCCTGGTGGTCGAGCCAGTCAAGAGCTGGCCGGGCGCGGTCGAGGATCGGATCATCGCCGGGGACCGAGGCGGCGGCGACCAGCTTTGCCCAATCCCGGCGGGCCATTCGGCCCCGGATCGGGTCGCCGGAGTTGACCGCCTCGTCGAGCCGGGCAGCGGCGGCGCCCAGGGCCTCACGCGCCCGGTTGCCCCGTACCTGGACGTCAAGTTTCCGGAGCGACTGAACCAGGGTCGGTGGCGGCGGTTCGGTCCAGATCGGCTGCTCGACCTCGGCGACCAGTCGGGCCGTCCATTCCGGGTCGTGTCGGCGCAGTCCCTCCGTCGCCTCGTCCTGAATCTGGAGGAGCCGGGTCTGCTCGAAGGCACGCAAATCTTCCGACCAGATCGGGTTGCCCGGGTCGAGCTTCGCCAGCTCGCGAAGGACCGCGATTCGGACCCGGAGCGGCGAGCGCTGAAGAGCCAGCCGACGGTGTCGACGCAGGAGGTCCTGCAGCGGATCTTCCTCAGCATAGGCCTCGTTGAGTAACCGCGCGGGCTCGATCGCGATCCGGGGCGCGACGGCCAGGCCACGCATCTGGACGAGGTCGTCCCACTCGGCACGCTCGGGGAAGTCGAGAACCGTGAGCGAGTCGAGCAGTTTGGGCTCGGCCTCGGCAAGCTGGATCGCCTCGGAGCGGAGCCCCTGCTGGAGCAGACGATGACATCGGGCTAGCCGGTGGGCAGCCTCGGAACAGGCGTCGGCATAGGCCGAGGCGAGCCCCGCCAGGCGACCGTTGACGCCCGGGTCGCCCGCGTGGAGCGACATCCGGATCTGCTCGACAATCTGATGATAGTCCGCCATCGTCCGGGTCGACCCCTCACCGAGAGCGTGCGAATTCGCCGGTCCTCACGATCTCCAGGATACCGACTCCGTCGATATCCAGCCCGATCACCGCGCTCAAAATGGCCCGCGATCGGCCGGCCAGCAACGTTTCAGTCCGTCGGATGCTGTCCAGCCGTTCGAGAGCGTCGATCTCTTTGCGAAGCGTTTTGATCGCGGCCTGATTCGGCTTCTTTGTCCCAAGCATCCGGATCAGTTCTGCCTGGCGGAAGACGAGCGGGTCCTGGCTCGAACCGTCGTCCTTCGAGGGCGTTCGGGTGACGAAATTCTGCCATTGGGCGTCCCGGTCATTTCGACCGACCGGAATCCGATCGGCGTCAGGATCGATTCGAACATCGATCCGCCCGGGTCGATCGGGGTTGATGGCGATCTTCACAACAACCTCGCCCGGGACGAGATCCGCTTCCATCGCCGGTCCACCGACTGCGGCTGGCTCGCCGTTGACAGGGGCCGGCTCGATCACCTGCTCGATCGGAGTGCGACCCTTCGGGGGTGCGACCTGCGCGATCGTCAGCTTCCAGCGGAGGATGCGGAGCTTCCACCGGCTCCCCTCGACGGGGTCGGGATCGCCGGCCCAGTTGACCGATTTTGTCCGCGCATCCAGCCGATCAGTCAGAAGACGCTGGTCCTTCCAGACTTCGAGCGGCTACGGCCGCAAATCTTCTCGGAGATTTCTCGCGTGGTGCCGAATATAGAGCTATGGAAAGACGGACGGTGCGTCTCGTGGCAGTGGGTGCGGGGTTCCTACTCGTCGTGCTGCTGGCCTG
>DAIDJI010000564.1 GCA_027451455.1 Planctomycetales bacterium
AATCGGTCGCGATGGCGCTATCGGACCATTGATGGCCATCGGAACTGCGACTGCCGCAACAATAAGCATTGTCGAGCAGAACAAACTCACGCACCAGGTTGTGCTGGTTGGGAGTGATCCGCTCTCCGAAAATGCAGAGAGACGGGTCGCCGTTGCCGGCCTGAACGTCACCGAGGACCTGATCATAACTGCGATTCTCTTTGATGATATAAACCACGTGCTGGAACACACTGGGCTCCCCGACGCGCTGGGGCACCGGCCGGGGTGGCTGGTTCGGGCGGGGCGGGAGCTGGGCTCGGGCCAGCAAGCGATAGGGGCACCTCGGCGCTCACGGCGCTCGGCGAGGCGGAGAAGTCGGCGACGGCCGAGGTCCGGTCGCGAATCTCGACGATCATGAGAACCATCGAGGGTCGCCGGCTCGGGGAGCCGACCCTCGTCTCGCTCAACCTCGACGGCGTCCCGCTCGAAAAGGCGGTCCAGACACTCGCCGAGCGCAGCGGCCATCGAATCCAGATCGACGCCGGGAAGGATGCCGGATGGGCCCGTCGCTCGGTCTCGGTGAGCGCATCGGAGAAGATACCTTTCTGGGAGGCGCTCGACCGCCTCGGCCAGGCCGGACACGTTCGGAACGACCCGTCGATCGATTACTGGAAACCGGCGAAGGCCGCGACGATCCGGCTGATCGACGGCGAGCCGACCTCGTGGACGCTCTACCGGGGAGCCTTCCGCGTCCACCTGGCCAGCCTGCACTGGCGGCGCGACCTCGACCTCGGCGTATTTGCGAACCGCAAGCCGGAGAGAGTGGGCGTGTTTTCCCTCAACCTTCAGGCATTCGCCGAGCCGGGCCGGTTCCTCGATCCCGACGGGACGCCGAAGGTCGAGGTCGAGGACGATGGCGGGCGGACTGTCCCGCCTCCTGACGAGAAGACGCCGGAACAACCAAACTTCCGCTCTCGTTCGGAGATCCCAGGGACGATCGCCATCGCTCAGTGGTCGGTGAAGATGGGATTGCCCGATCCGAAAGCGAAGGCGCTCCGGCGTGTTCGAGGGACGCTCCCCGTCGTCGTCTCGGCGCCCCGGGGCGAGCCGATCGTCGTCCCGATGGCGGAGGCTGTCAGCCGGACCCTCCGCCGCGGCGACTTCACGCTCCGCTTCCCCACTCAGGGTGAGGCCCAACGTCCGGGGTTCCTTCGCGGACCGAGGTCCCGCAACGAGGCCGGCTCCTGGCAGTTCGACGTGATCCTCGGGCGCGACCCCGCTTCCTCGACCAGGCGCGACGATCGCGCCTGGGTTTGTGCCCATCATCGGTTCGGATTCGAGGACGCCGACGGCCAGCCGCTCTCCTGGCAGGGGCTCGGAGAGTCCGCCGAGTCCGGAAACGAGAGAAGTCTGCGGGTCTGGATCACCGGCCAGGGCCCCCCGGCCCGGCTACGGTTCCACGACCTGGCCTGGTCCTCGCAGGAGATCCCCTTCGCGTTCGTCGACGTGCTACTCCCCTGATCGGAATGCGGTCTGACCCCTCACCCAAGAGACCTTCCCATGATCGTCGCAACCCACCTTCTGGCCGTCGCCTGCCTCGGGCTCAGCCCCGCCGACTGGTTCGAGCCGTTCCCCGCCCACAAGGTGATCGGCAACGTTTACTACGTCGGCTCGAAGGACCTCGCCAGCTACCTGATCACCACGCCCGAGGGGCACATCCTGATCAACTCCGGCTTCGAGCGGACCGTCCCGCTGATCCAGAAGTCGGTCGAGTCGCTCGGCTTTCCGATGCGCGACGTCAAGATCCTGCTGAACAGCCACGCCCATTCCGACCACGTCGCCGGCCTCGCCCAACTGAAGGAGATCACCGGCGGAAAGGTGTTCGTCATGCGCGGCGACGACGAGGTGATCGCCTCGGGCGGCAAGGGACAGTATCTCTACGGGCTGAACCGATGGACCCCCTGCCCCATCGATCGGGTCCTGGAAGATGGCGCCGAGGTGAAGCTTGGCGGCGTCACCCTGGTGGCCCACCGGACGCCCGGCCACACCCGGGGCTGCACCACCTGGACGTGGAAGGTCGACGATGGTGGCAAGACTTTCGACGTCGTCGTGATCGGGAGCCCGAACGTCAACCCCGGCTATCGACTGGTCGACAACAAGGATTACCCCCGGATCGCCGACGACTTCGCTCACACCTTCGAGGTGCTGAAGAAGCTCCCGTGCGACGTCTTCCTCGGCGCCCACGGCGACTATTATGGGATGCTCGCGAAGTACGATCGCACAAAGACGACGCCCGGCGTCAATCCGTTCGTCGATCCCGAGGGGTACCGGGCCTACATCGCGGCGAAGGAGAAAGCGTTCCGCCAGGTTCTCCAGGCCCAGTCGGGCGGAACGCCATCCGAGCGATGATCCTGGGCGCTTCTCCAGGCGGTTGACTGGTTGCCTTTCCCCGGGCGATTGGGATTGCCCGAGTTGCCGGATTGGACTAGATTCCGCCCGGACTCCGGGCCGGAGGAGCCTCGCGCAGGGAGCGCAGGGGCGACGATCCCGGCCCTCGTTGAACCAGGGAAGGGAAGCCGTGAGCATCGGCCGAACGCTCGTCCTCTGTGGCCTCGCGGCCTCGGCGCTGCCCTGCTGGGGTTGCGGGCTGACACCGCTGAGCCACCGGAAGGTCCAGCTTCCACCGGCCTCGGTCCGCGCCCGGACGCTTTCCGGGAGCCCCGGCGGCCCGGCCCCGGCCAGCTTGAACGAACTGGTCGCCCGGCTCGGCGATCAGGATCCGGTCGTCCGGATGGCGGCTCACGAGGAATTGCGACGCCGGACCGGCCAGGACCTCGGCTACGTCGCCTGGGGAACGCCCGAGGAGCGTACCGCCGCGGCCGGACGCTGGAAATCGTACGTCGCGACGATCCCCGCGTCGCCCCCGGCGACCGTTCAGCAAGCCGGCCTGCGGTCGCACGACCACCCGTCACGCCGACCGAAACGACGACGACGATCCGGGTCCACCGACCTCTCGTCCAGGCCCCCGACCTCGCCGGCACCGGCACCGGCACTCCCGCCACTCCCCGCGACCTCCGAGGGACCCGCATCATGAGCCCGAGTGCCACCGCGGAGCCCGCCTCGCCGCTTTTGCTCCGGCCCATCGGGATGGTCGGGCGGACGGTCCTGACCGTGACCTCCTACGCCGGGGCTGCCGTCCTCCTGGCGCTCGGGACGCTCGGATGGGTGCTCCGTCCCGAGAAGGACCGCGCCCAGGGGCTCCCCGGCTTCGCTCTGACAACCGCCCGGCAGCTTAGCTGGATGCTCGCCTTCGGGATGCCGCTCGTCGCCCTGGCCCACATGGCCATGGGAAGCTTTCTCGCCCTGCAATCGTACTACGGCAGCACGTTCATCGACGGCACCGGCGCCGTGGTCGGTGTCGGACTCCTGCGAAACCTTGGCGGGATGCTCTCCGGGATGATCCTGGCCGGGCTGATGGCGGCGCGGATGATCCCCGAATTGAGGAGGCAGCACGACCTCCACCCCGAGACCGATCCGGGCGAGATCCTCCCCGTCGCCTTCCGCCTGGCCGCGCCGAGGATCGCCGCGGCGATGATCGCCGCACCAATGCTGGGCCTCTGGGGCGTTGCCGTCGGGACGTTCACCGGATGGCAGGCCGCCGTCTCCATGATGGGCATCCCCACGAAAACGTTCTTCCTGATGATGTTCAAGATGATGTGGATCCGCGACGTCATCGGCCTGGTCGGCAAGGGGATTCTGTTCGGGGCGCTGCCGGCCTCGATCTGCTGCCACGAGGCGATGCGGCCCGGGTTCCGTGAAGACCCGATGCCCAACGACCCGGCCACGCTCCATGCCGACGCCGGCGTCCCGATGGCGAGACCGATCTTCCGCGCGACCTGTCTGGGGATCCTCTCGATTCTGATCGTCAGCTCGAGCTGGTTCATGCTGATCTATCACGCGGTTCCGTTCTACGGCCCGACGCTCCTGAAGACGCCGACACCGTAACCTGGGCCGGCGAGGTGACCGGCACGACTGGAGAGAGAACATGAGCGCGCGATTCTCGGCCCGCGAGACGTGGGTCGGCCTGATCGTGATCGTCGCGATCGCCGGATTGATCGGCCTGGTCGGCCTGGCGAGCGACGGCCCTGGGTTCCTCGCCCCGCAGAAGCTGATCGACATCGTCTTCCGGGACGCCCAGGGCCTCCGTGTCGGCAGCCCGGTTAGGGTGGCCGGCCTCGACGCCGGGACCGTCGTCGATCTCGACGTCGTCGAGAGCAAGGTCGACGGGTTGC
>DAIDJI010000565.1 GCA_027451455.1 Planctomycetales bacterium
CCGACGCTGTCCGTCCGTGACGGGACGCTCACGATGTGCCAGGAGGGGCGGGATCCGATGGTGATCCGCCACCTCGGCGGAGCGCTGGGGCCCTCGCCGGAGGGACCGCAATACGAGGCAAAGGCGGACGACCCCGAGTGGGGCCATCCCTCGGTTGAGGGCCGATTCACGCCCGATTTCGCCGGGTATTCCCTTCATATGACGGTCGAGCATCTGCCCGCCGATCTGGAGAAGGCGCGTCGGATTCCGTTCGTCGAGGAGAAGGTCTGGGATTTTGTTCAGCCGACGGGTCCGGTTGGGGTGGTCCTCGATTATCGATACGCGCCGCCGGTCCACGAGGGCGGGAAGAAGGTGGGAGCGCCTTCGGATCCGGCGATGCCCGGGACGATCACGATGGTGACCACGGCGATCTTCGAGGGGACGGCCGTCGAGCTGCCGACCCTCGGGCTCTCCGGCCGGGACGCGACCGGGAAGCTGATGGTCCGCGACAAGATCGTCACCCTGGAGGGGGTCCGCGGCCGAATGTGCGATGGGCAGGTCGAGTTTGCCGGGCCGCTCAATTTCCGCGAAAAGCCGGACAGCTACGATATCCATTTGAATTTGAAAGATGTAGATCTGACGGCACTGCCGGCCTCCTGGCAGTTGCATCGGCTGGGGGTTCGCGGGCGGTTCACCGGCAAGGCGGACCTCCGGATGGTTTTGCAGCCGGCCGGGATCGATCTGACCGGGACGAACGGCGAGGGTGTGGTCGCGAACGCGGAGATCCGCGGCATTCCGCTGAAGCACCTGGCGCTCCGTCTTCGCGGCGAGGGACTTCGGGCGGGGGTGAATGTCAAGCATCCGACAAACGAGGGCCCGTTTCTGCCGCAGTGGATTCGAGGCGACTTCCGGGTCAAGGATGTCGACCTGGACCGAACGCTCGCGCGGCTGGAGACGCCGAAGCATCCGGAGGGCGGCCGGCCGCTGCCGGTGACGGGTCGACTGGACCTCGCCGCTGAGATCCGGATGCCTCTGGGCTCGCTGGACGACTGGAAGGCGTATCGGGCCGACGGGAAGGCCGATATTGCCGGCGTGCAGATCGGCGGCCTCGACCTCGGCCGACTGAACGGACAGATGAAGATGTCGGAGGGGATCATCGAGGTGGCCGACCTTCGGGGCCAGCTACTGAACCGTCCTGGGGGCGGTGGACGTCCTCCCTCGACCGATCCGACGCCCGCGCAGGGACCGCTGCCGCCCGGAGGTTTCCGGGGTCAGATCCGGATCGATCTGGCGGCCGAGGAGCCGGACTTCAAGGTCGATTTCGAGGGCTCGGAGCTGCCGATTGCCGAACTGGCGACCGCCGCGCCGACCCTGGCGCCCTCGCGCCCGGCCTCGGAGTCGCCGCCCCAGGCGCTGCCGCTTTCTGGGCGCCTGACGATCCGGGCCTCGGCCCGCGGCCGGGGACCCTCGCCCAGCGACCCGCGCGTCTGGAACGCCTCCGGCCAGGCGGAAATGCCCGAGGTCGCCTACGCCTCGACGGTCGCCCACGACGTCCGGGCGCGCCTTTCGGTCGAGCGCGGCCACCTGACCTTGACCAATCTCTCCGGCCGGCTCGGTGGTGCCTCGTTCAAGGGCCGGTTCGGGCTGGATCTCTTCGCGCCCTACGCCTACGACGGCGACCTTCAGACCTCCGACCTTCCCGCGAGCGAGGCGATTTCGATGGCCTCGAAGTCCTCCCAGACCGCGAAGGAGAAGATCCGGGGCACGATCGCCGTTGAGGCCCGCGCCGGCGGGACGATGAAGCCCTGGCAAATTGCGAGCGACGGCCACGCAAAGCTCATCGGGCTGGAATACGGCCAGGTGGTTGTCGGCGATGTCCCGGTCCGCTGGTCGACCAAGGGCGAGTCGATCCAGGTCAGGGCCGACGAGCATCAGCGGTTCGGCGGTCTGGTCTCGGCCGAGGCGCGCGTTCCGGTCGACGGCCTGGCCCGACCGATGGAAGGGACGTTCGCGCTCAAGCATGTGGATACCGCCGAGCTGGCCCGCCAGGTCGATTCGGGGGGTTCGATCGGGGTGACGGGCCACGCCGACGGTCAGGGCCGGTTCAAGTACGCCCCCGCGGAGCAATCGCCCGGCACGACCGACCTGCCGATCTCGGCCGAGGCCCACCTGACCGCCCCGGATTTGAAGGTTGGCGGCGTTCCCGCGCGTGGGGTGAAGGTCGCCCTGACGATGCACGAGGGAAATCCTCGGTTCGAGTTCTCGGCCGAGGGAATGGGCGGCACGATCCACATGGCGGGCGACGGGCACCTCGCCAGGGACGCCTCCGACGAGCGCCTTCGAGCCGAGCTGGAGGCGATCGGACTGAATCTCTACGAGATCTGGACCGCGACGGGTGCCACCGGCGCGGTCACCGACCTGCGTGGTCAGGCGACGGTCCACGGCCACGGCCGGGCGGTCGGCGGCCTCGACCTGGCCCACACCCACGGCGAGGCGACGGTCCGGCTGGAGCAGCTCATCTATGGGTTCGACTACCGGCTGACGCGTCAGGTCTCGGCCGGCGTGAGCAAGTCGCCCGAGGGCTGGCGGATCGGCCCGATGGACGGCGAGCTCTTCGGCGGCCGGGTCTCGGGCCGGGGCGTCTGGGCTACCCGAGGTCCCAATGGCCAGGACCGCTACGGCGCGGACCTTCGAATCGACAACCTGATGCTCGCGCGCCTCCTCTCCTTCATCCCCGAGGCCGAGCGTCGATTCGCAGCGGCCGGGACTCTGCGCCTCTCGGGCCGGGCCGACGGAAGCGGCCAGGGCTCGCTGGAGTTCCAGGTCGACCGGGGTCAGATCAACGGCCTGATGCTGGAGGCGCTTCATGTCCCGGGCGAGTGGGCGATCGCGCGCGACGGAACACGGAACGGGTCGCTGCACGTCCGAAAGGCGGACGGCAAGCTCGCGGGCGGACGGATCGGCGGCGAGGCGCATTTCGCGGTCGGCAACCGCCGCGACTTCCGCGCCCGGCTCACGGTCGACAATGTGGACCTCCGGATCCTCAGCCGAGAGGAGATGGGAACCCGATCGGTCCCGGGCCGGCTCTCGGGCTTTGCCTCGATCTACGGGACGGACCCCGCGAACCCGACAAGCTACCGGGGTGAGATGGTCTTTGACCTTGACCAGGCCTCGCTGGTCGACATCCCTCTGCTCGACGAGCTGGACCGTTCGCTCGGATCGAGAGGCGGCGGCGTCTTCGACGACGGCGACATCCACGCGACCATCGCCGAGCGAAGGCTTTACATCCAGCAATTGACGCTGGTCGGCCCGTTGATGCAGGTTCACGCGACCGGGACCTTGCACTTCGACGGCCGGCTGGACCTGGAAGTGGTCGTCAACAACACGCGAGGCGTCTACCAGAGCGGCCAGGCCCTCATGGCGCGCTCGCCCGACGTTGCCGACGAGGTCGCCCGCCGCGCCTCTCAGATCGACCAGGTGCGCGACTTCGTTTCGTCTCGACTGATGAAGTTCCGGATCAGCGGGACCATCCGCGACCCGATCGTGAACACCGACCGCTCGATCAACCCCGGCGCCGCCATGGGGTTCTTCCTCAAGACGATGAGACTCTCCGCGCGCTCGCAGTGATCGAGCTTTGTCGGGCGAGTGAGGCGGATGACCGAATCCTTCCCCCGCCGAGAGCCCGAACGTCAGCGGCCCCGCGCCCGAGGGCACGCACGATCGCCGGGTCAGCCGCGGCCCGACCGCTGACCTTGCTCGATGGCCGATAATATCTGGACGACCTGACCCAGGCGATTATTGAGGACATCGATCTGGTCCTCGACCCGCTTCATGTGCTCCGCGGTGAGTCGTCGGTGTTCCTCGGAGCGCTCGAACTCCTTCTCCACCATCGACCGGTTGCGGCGAGCGCTTCGCAGGGCGACGAACATAAAGCCCATCAAGATGCCGGCGGGCAGGAAAATCAAGAGCAAGGCGGCCCCTGATGACTCGTGCGGCTCCGGCTCATTGGCGGCGAAGGCGGGAGCCGTGCCGAGGAACATCGCGGCTCCCAGAGCGGCCGAGATTCGAAATGTTTTCATTGACCCTGAGTTCATGATTGGTCCCCGGATGCACGACGAATGGAGCGGATCGCCGATCGGAGCAAGCTCTGACCGAGGATGAGGTCGGCCCGGGTCTCCGCCCCTGTAGGAGGGGGCTCCAGCCCCCGACCCGCCCGAAGCCAAAGTTGTCGATCCGATCGCCGGCTGGAGCCGGCTCCTACAAAAGAGGGATTCGGCCGAAGCCCAAGG
>DAIDJI010000566.1:0-273 GCA_027451455.1 Planctomycetales bacterium
GGCCCTTCCATGCCCTGTCTAACGGCGAGCAGTTCCGGGTCAACCTCGCCCGGACAATGGCCGAGTGCAAGGACCTGGCCGTGATCGACGAGTTCACCTCGGTCGTCGACCGGCAGGTCGCCCAGGTGGGGTCGTCGGCCGTCGCCAAGGCCGTCCGTCGCCGGGGCCAGCGGTTCGTCGCCGTCTCGTGCCACTTCGACATCATCGACTGGCTCGATCCCGACTGGGTCTTCCAGCCGGTCAGCGGCGTGCTAGAACGGAGGTCGCTTCAAG
>DAIDJI010000566.1:283-4254 GCA_027451455.1 Planctomycetales bacterium
TGGAGATCTACAAGGCAGACCGGGACGCTTGGCGACTGTTTAAGCCGCATCACTATCTGAGTTCGAGCCTGCACACCGCCGCCACGAGCTTCGTCGGCCTGATCAACGGGCGGCCGGTCGCCTTCGACTCCTACCTCCACTTCCCGCACCCGAAGGTCCGCGACGTCAAGATCGGCCACCGGCTCGTGGTCCTCCCGGATTATCAGGGCCTCGGCATCGGCGGCAAGTTCGAGGAGTGGGTCGGCGAATACCTGCACGCCCGGGGATTCCGTTACCACAACGTCACGGCCCACCCGGCCCTGATCAGCTACTGCAACCGCAGCCCTCGATGGAAGCTGACCAGCCGGGCCACCGGACTCTCCAAGGGGGGCTTCAAGCGGCAGGGCGGGCGGCAGGCCCGCCATCGCTCCGACGTCCACCTGTTCCGCAAGCAGGGCAAGGCGCGGCGACTGGCCACGTTTACCTTCGAGTACATCCCGATGAGGACCGCATGACATCGATCAAGACGTTCGTCGGTGCCAAGATCCACGGCCTCCGCGTCACCGACAAGAGCCTGAACTACCGAGGCTCGGCGACGATCCCGCTCAGCCTGATGGAAGCGGCCGGCATCTCGCCCTTCGAGCGGGTGTACCTCGTCAACAAGAATAACGGCCACCGCTGGGACACTTACGCCATCCCAGGCCCGGAGGGCGGCTTCGCGCTCAACGGCGCGGCGGCCCGCCAGGGCGAGGTCGGGGACGAGGTCCTGCTCTGGACCTTCCGGCTGGAGGCCGAGTTCTCCGGAGCGAATGTCGTGTTTGTGAACCACGCCGACAACACGCTCGATCGCGTCGAGCGCTATCCGAGCCCCTGCGAGGCACCATGACGATCCTCGAACTGGGCAACTACGTGGTCCCCGCCTACGCCGGGATGATCCTCGCCGAACAGGGCCACCGGGTCGTCAAGTGGACGAACGGCAGAGACCCGATTCTCTCGCTCAATCGCGGCGCCGAGCTGTGGGCCTGGATCAACCACGGCAAATGCCTTGAGGACCGGCACCCCGAGGTCCTCTCCGGCGACTTGTCCGATGCCTTCAGCGATGAGCACCCTGACGTTATCCTCGACAACTTCCGGCCCGAGACCCTGGGCCGCTGGGGCCTCGATCCGGCCGCCATTGCCGTGCGCGAAGGCATCCGGTGGGTCTCGATGCGGTCCGAGGTCGGCGACCGTTCCTTCGACATCCTCGCGCAGGCCCGGTCCTGGATGGAGTATGCCCCCTGGGTCCCGTTCTGGGCGGGCGACACGATCGGCGGCCTGTGGCTGGCCTTCAAGGCGCTGGCCGACCGGACACCGGGCCATTTCACGCTCGGCCAGGCGTCGGTGATGCAGAAGCTCGTCGAGGGGGAACTCGTCCTCGATCGGCCCCCGTTCGACGGCCGCATCCCCTGGGAGACGGAGCCGTATCGCTTCGAGGAGGGCCACGCCGTCGTGGAATACAAGGGCAGGACCTATCGGGAGCCGGTCCGCGACATGGCGTGGAAGCTGACCCACCTGCGTCACCGCGACGGCCGGATTACGATCTGATCGGCGGGGACGTCGAAGAGGCCGAGCACTCCCCGGAACGGCACCGGCTCGATCGGTCGCGGATTCGCCGTGATCCAGCACCGCGGGCCTTCGGCGAAGGGCTGGCCGACGACCGCCTCGAAGGGGAGGTCGTCCACCAGATCGACCAGGCCATAGAGGCAGCCGAAGTGTCGGTCGGATGGCTCGGCCAGGAGGTCGGGCAGGTCCGGGATCTGCTCCCGCCACCGCTCAAGCGGCATGGCCCGGTAATCGGCGAGGGTCTTCGAGGCGTGAATCACCAGCGCCCCGCGGTGGCGGGTCTGCCGGTTGCGATTCTCGATCCGCTTCGCCCTCTCGACCCCGTAGATCAGGGCCCACGCCCACGGCTGGCGGACCGACAGGGCCTTGAACGGGCTCGCCCCACTCATGCCACCGCCCCTTTCGTGGTGGCGACCGGCTTATCCACGCCGTGGCGGCGGAAAAAGTTGTAGCACGACTGGCATCGCCCCTTGGATCGCTCGTATTTCCCGCCCGGCGTCCGGCCGCCCCGCGTCGTCCCGCAGTTGATGCACGGCTCGCGCTCGGGAGGTAGGTTCTCGGAGACCTCGGTCTGAATCCGCGGCATGACCGGCTCGGGCTGGGCCTCCGCCGGGACCGCCACGGCGGGCTCTGGCGGGCTCTCCGGTTCGGACGATGATTCACTCGGGCTCGCCTCGGGGGCAGGCTGGGCGGCGGACTTCGCCTGCCGCTTGCGGTTCCGATTGCTGACCACCTTCGGGTCCTCGTTGCAGGGCATCATGAGGAATCGGGCGATCCCGTCGAACGAGACCGACACGGGCCGATCCTCACCGAAGAATTGTACAATGGCCTCCTCGTCCTTGCCGGCGATCCTGGCCAGGCCCTCCAGGATCCAGTGCGAGATCGGGAACTCGATCGGCGTGAAGTCCCGGTAACGGTCGGCGACATCGAACGGCACGCGGGCGGCCTCGCCCTCGCCCTTCGGCACCGCGATCGCGCCGTCGTGCCCGATCCGGACGCGGACGGTCGGGTTCTCCTTGTCCACGAACCGGGCCACGGACTTGACGGCCCTCACGAAGGATTTAAGGTCGATCCGGGCTGACGCCTTGGAACGCTCCTCGGGCCAGATCCGGTCGATGCTCGGGAATCGCCACTCCTCGGGCTGGCTGATCAGCAGCCAGTCGTCCTGGCTGCTCAGGCCGAGGTGCTTCTCGTAGTACCGCAGGACCACATAATCCCCCTCGCCGAGCCCGTCGAGATAGGACCGGACGGCCTTGATGGCGTGCCGGGGGATCAATGCCCGGCATCGGCCGCGGCCCTCCTCAAGCGGGACCACGCCGAAGGTCACCTGGGCCAGATGGCAGCCGTCGGTGCCAACGGCCTTGCCCAGCGAGTTCTCGGCCTCGACCATCACGCCCGCCAGGTGGAAGCGGGACGCGGAATCGGTCTTGACCGGCTTGTTGTCGTCGGGCATCGCATCGGCGATACACGGCTCGCAGCGGTCGAGGGCGTGCTTGAGGTCGGTGGCCTTCGCGGTGAACATCGCGGGCCGGTCCCCGGGGTCGATCGACCATTGCGGCTCGGCCATGGTCTTGAGGTCGAACCGGGCGTCGATCGGCAGCCGGCGATTGTTGCTCAGAGCGGTCACGCGGATCCGATCCGGGTCGTCCTCGTGGCTGGCGATGTCGATCACATCGGCCTGTACGGCCAGCCGGCAGATCGCGGCGAGCCGATCGACCGGCAGGACGCACTCGCCCGGCCACGAATGGTCGGCGAAATTCGAGGCGACGTGGTTCAGACATCGGGTCTGGTAGACGTCGGTGCCGCTGATCCGGCGGAGCCACGCGAGGCGGGCCCCGGCGCGATCGACGATGAGCTTGATGGGCTGGCTTCCGGGCAGCTTCGCGATGGCGCGGCCGAAGATCTGGCGGTGGACGCGGATTCTCATGGCGGTCTCCTGATGAGGGGTGGTGCTCAGCGGCCGAACGCCCATCGGGCCTGGCTCCGGTGGCGGTCGGCGATGGTCAGCTCGCGGGTCCTCGTCCCGCCCTTGTTCAAGCCCTCCCAGCCGAACTGGCGGCGGACCGAAGCCCACCAGCGGCGGGCGGACTTGACGTCCTCGAAGTACCGAACGGGCGGGTAGTCGGCCCGATTGGCGTCGATCACGACGACGTGCCGGCCCTTCTCCTCGAAGTGGCGGAGATGGCGGACCTCCTCGGTGCGGGGGTGGACCCAGGTCTCGATGACGGTCGTGGTCGTCTTGACGGTCGCCTCGTGCTTTGTTTCGGTCGCCATCGCCGTAACTCCCGGTGTCGTGGTCGGTTCTGTTGAGCCATCTCTAACAATTGAAATATAATGGATGGGAATGATTGGACTCAAGATCAATATTATGCTTTTACTTGGATTTCTTT
>DAIDJI010000567.1 GCA_027451455.1 Planctomycetales bacterium
TCTGGAAACTCGGCCAGATAGGCGGCGACCTCGGCCGAGACCGCGATCAGCGCCCGGGCGTTCCCAAAGGCCCGATGGGCGACCCACTCCGCCGTCGGACGGTCGACCAGAACCCGATGCCGGGCCTGCTCGTCGATCAGCGGGGCGTTGACTTCCAGGAGCCCCGGGATTCCCCGAGACTGGGCATGGTCCATCCCGGCGTGGCCCCAGAGGGCGTAACGCTCGTAGACCAGGTCGAAGGGACCGTGGAGGTCCAGGGAGACCTTCAAATAATCATTCGACTCGAAGGCCGCCCGCTCGCGCAAGGCCGGATGCTTCTGGGAGGCGACCGGGAGCGGATGGACCCGGACCGATTCCAGCCCGGCCGGAGGCGTTCCCTCGGGCCTTGGCGTGAAGAGGTCGACCGAGGCCCCCGCCCGGATCATCGCCCGGACGACCTCCTGAACATGGATCGAGCACCCCTTGCGGCCGAAGACGGGGATGCCCTGGTCGGTGCAGACATAGGCGATGCGCATCATCAGGCTCCCGAAAGGGCCAGTTCGGCCGGGCAGAGTTCGCCGCGAAACAGGGCGCGGCGGCGTGCGGTGTTGCGGCGAATGTCGAACTCCGACTCGATCAGATCGCGAGCGCCCCGGGCGAGTTGCACCCGGAGATCCGGGTCCACGAGCAAACGCTCGAGCGCATCGGCCAGTGCCGCGGGGTCTCGCTGCGGGACCTGCAATCCGGTCTCGCCATCGCGGACGACCTCCGGAATCCCGGTGACGTCGGTCGAAATGACCGGCGTGCCGAGCGCCAGCGCCTCCTGGATCACGTTGGGAAGGCCGTCGCGGTCACCGTCGTCGCCGACGATGCAGGGCATCGCCAGGACCGAGGCGCCCTGCATCTCTCGGATCACCTCGCCCTGCGGACGCGGGCCGATCAGCGAGACCCGATCCGAGAGCCCGAGCTCCGCGATCCGCCGGTTCAGGGCTGTTCCGAGTGTTCCCGCGCCGACGATCCGGCACCGGAACGAGAGCCCGCGATCGGCCAGCAGCCCGCAGGCCTCAACCAGGTCGCCGAACCCCTTCTTCTCGACCAGGCGGCCGACGGCCAGGATCACGGGCGGACGATCGCTCGGATCGCTATACGGGAATTCCTCGATATCCAGGCCGTTGTACGCACGGATCACGCGGTCGGCCAGTTCACCATAGGTCTCGCGGATATAGGCCAGGTGAAAGTCGCTGATCGTCACCACGCCGGAGGCGTCGCGCATCTTGCGCCGAAGGTCTTCCTGGTTGACGCTCTCGTGGAAGATATCCTTCGCCCTCATGGTGAAGCTGTACGTGATCCCGGCGAGCCGGGCGGCGAGCCGGGCCACGGTCGTCGCCTCGCTGGCGAACGGGGCGTGCAGGTGCTGGATCCCCGACTTGCGAACGGCAACGGCCAGGGCCAGGGCCTGGTAGACGTACCGCGCCTCGGCGTCGATGATCTCGCCGATCGTCTCCCAGAGGCCCGGCAACGTGTTCGCGGCGATGCCGAGCGATTTCCAGAAGTGGCTGGCCGTGAGCGAGGCGGCCGAGAGCGTCTCGGGCAGCAGGCCGTCGGCGGGGAAGTACAGCGGGTTGACGCGGCCTCGAACCCTGGCGATCAGGTCCTGAAAATGGCCGTCGTTGGAGGGACGCAGGCTGAAGATTTCGATATCGAGCCCCGCCTGCTCGTGGGCCAGGATCTCGCGAACGATGAATGTCTCGGAATAGCGGGGATACCGCTTCACGACGTAGCCGACTCGGAAGGGAGCATCGACGGGCATCCAAATTCCTCACTTTCCGCATAGGGACAGGGGAGATTTCGGTACGGGGTCACCAGCAGGTCTTCCAGAAGGCGAGGGAGCTTTTCCAGGCCCGACCAGTCGAACCGCGACCGGCCCGAGGGGCGGGCCGACGTCGGGCCCGCCATCCATCGGGCAAGCGCCTCCGGCGTCAGATCGTCGGGATGAAGGACGTCGAGCAGTCCGTGGTTGCTGAGCCGCTCGGCCCGGATCCACTGCTCACGACGAGGATAAATCCTCGGGACGATCAGGGCCGGCTTCTCGAACGAGAGGATCTCGCTGACGGTGTTATATCCACCCATGGCGATTACTCGATCGGCGCGGCGGAGGAGCCAGCCGGGCTCGGCCAGCGTCTCCAGAACGCGGAGCCGGGGCCGGCCCTCGGCGGCGAGCCGGACCCGCTCTCGGGCATCGGCCGGGAGGTACGGGCCGGTCAGCAGGACGCCGTGCGATCCGGGCGGCAGTTCCGCTTGGACGAACGCCTCGGCGAGTTCGGCGCCGTCCTGCCCGCCCCCAAGCTGGCAAAGGATCAGCCCCTCTTCCGGCAGCCCCAGTCTCGACAGCGCCTCGATGCCGCCGGGCTCCGGACTCGAGAGTCGCAGTTTGGGGTCAAGGTATCCGGTGTATCGCACCTTCTGCGCGACCGCGCTCGAAAAGCCGTACTCGGCGACCGGATCGTAGAGCGCAGGGTCTCCGTAGACCCAGACCGCGTCGTAATATCGGGCGATCGCCTCGTCCGACTGCGTCTCGGCCCATTCGAGGCGGACCGCCCTCGGATCGTCCAGGACGTCGCGAAGCCCGAGCACGCACCGGCAGTCGCTCGAAGCTTTCAGCAGCTCCAGCGCCGGGACCAGCTCTTCCGAGGCGCCCCGCGGGACCTTGTCCACGATCAGGACGTCGGGCCGGAACGCCTCCAGTGCCGCAGCGAGGATCGTTGATCGGAGGCGGATCAGTTCGGGGAGCGTGAGTTCGAGGTGCCGGGCGCGGAGCCGCCCTTGCGGGTCTTTCCCCAGCGCGGGAAGGGTCAGACAATCGACGCCGGGAGGGAGCCGGAGGGCACCCGCCTCGCGCGCTCCGGCCAGCATCAGGATCGACGGGGCCCTGGGCGATCGCATGAGCGCCTGCGCGATCAGCAGGTTTCGCCGCATGTGGCCCAGTCCCATCGTGTCGTGCGAGTAAAGCGCGACACGATGCCCCCCAGCCCTTGGACCGGAGCGTGAGGCCGCGGACGACTGGTGATCGACTGCGGCGAATCGCCCGTTTCGATGGTTCATCATCTTTGGCTCCCGATGTTGACGAACTGCAAGGCTCGACGGCGTCGCCCGGCTCCCCGATCGACCGATCACGGCCGAGGGGGCGGCTCGAGAGCCACCACGTCCCCCTCCTCAATTCCCTCGATCACCTCGCACCACTCGGCGGTCGCCAGCCCCAGCGAGACCGGCCGTTTTTCGAGTCCGGCCGGCCCGAGGACGTAGCAAACATCGCGGCCTCCCTCTCGCCGGGGCGCCTCGGCTGGCACCGTCACCGCGCCGGTCCGTCGGCAGGTCGTGATCACCACCTCGGCCGACGCTCCCGGATGCAGCGTCTCGGCCCTGCCATTCATCGGGATCCGTCCCATGAAGTTCTTCACCTCGCCACTCGACGACTCGCGCCGGTCGACCAGCGGCATCGGATCGATCGTCGCCAGCGTTCCTTCGAACTCCCCCGGCCGCTCTTCCAGGCGGATCCTCGCCTGCATTCCGGCGCGCACCCGGCCAAGGACCGTCTCGTGCAAGAGTACCTGCACTTCCATGCGGGAGAGATCAGGCAGATAGAACAATTCTTGATTCTGGTGGACCTGCATTCCCTCCTCGATCTTCACATTACGCTTCGGCTTGTGCGCGTAGAGGAGAAGGCCGTCATGCGGAGCCCGGATCGTGCTGAGCTCGACCTGCCGCTGATACTGCGCCAGCCGCTCCTCGTGCCGCTGCCGCCGGGCCGACTGGTAAAGGAAATCGGCCCGGGTCGACTCGACCCGGCTCTGCGCCTCCTTCAAGGCCCGGGGATATCCGTGATCCCGGTAGATCCGCAATTCGCCTTCCGCCCGGTCCGCCTCGAACCGGGCCCGCTCCAACGCCCCGGACTCGTCGGCCACCTGAGCCCGCGAGGCATAGCCTCTCTGGAGCATCCGACGCGACCACTGGAGCCGCTCGGCCAGTCGGCTGGCCTCCGACCTCGCCGTCGCGACCCTCCCCTCGATTTCCGTCGATTCCAGGCGATGTCGCCCTTCCTGGTACTCGCGCAGAGCCGTCTGGGCCGCCTCCAGTTCGAGTTCGGCCCGGCGACAATCGGCCTTCGCCTCGGCGACGACGATCGCCTGCCTCTGAACCATCTCCTCATATTCCGAGGCATCCAGGCGGCAAATCACGTCGCCCGCCCGAACCCGCGCTC
>DAIDJI010000568.1 GCA_027451455.1 Planctomycetales bacterium
CAAGCCGGCCCCGGGCTCCGCTGTGCCGGGCCATCACACGAAGGGCGGCCTCGGCCACCGGGTCGCTGGTCGATCGGCCCCGGGTCGCGGCGACCATCTGTTCGGGAACCCGGTTCGGCGTGACCGGGAGCGGAGCCAGGGCCTCGAGCGCCGCGACCCGGACCTCGACCGGCAACTTCTCGTCGTGCGCGAAGCCTTCAAGGACCCCCCGATACCGGCCGTCGCGGGTCGCTGCGGCCATCGCGATTCCGTCGAGTCGCGAGGCGGCGTCGTTCATCGCATCGAAAATCAGCTTGATGATCCGAGGCCGCTCGTGAGCCTGGTTCCACGGGCCGCTCAGCCGACGCGCCAGCATCTCCTCCAACTGCTCGCGGCGGAGCGGGTCGTTCGTCCGCGACACCATCGTCGCGACCACCTCGGCCGCGGCCGGGTCGCTGATCCGGTCGAGGATCTCGTCGGCGGCCTGCTGCAAATCGGGCGTGGTCAGGTAGGCAGCGACCTTTTCGAGAAGGGGCAACTCCTCGCGGACGTGCAGCCGCCAGGCCAGGCCGAGGTTCTTGCTGAGCGCCGAGGCGGGCAGGTCGGGCGTCCCGGTCGGGATGTACGCCTCGTTGCGATCGACCGGGAAATACGGGGGCAGCGCGACTCGGCCTCCCCTCGGCGAGGGCGCCGAGATGGCCCCATAAAGGGTCCCGTCGAGCAGGCCGGCGAGGTAGGCGCTTTCCCGGTTCTCAATCGCCAGGCCGAGGGCTTCGAGGTACCAGCGATCCTGGCCGTCCCACGAGGCGGCGAGCTTTCGGAGGGCATCGCCGACCTTCTCCGTCGGCAGGTTGCGGAGGGCCAAAATCAACTCGCGACGGACGCCCGCGTCAGGATCGTCGGCCATCGGCAGGAGGACGGCCAGGTTCTTCAGCGCGATCGGCACGGGGCGATCCTTCGGGTTCGCGTAGGCGACGTGCCCATTCTCGGCGCAGTCGCGTCCGAGCATCCGGACGACCATTTCGCGGACGCGGGGATCCCTGTCTCGCACGAATTCCAGGACGCTGGGGATACCGCCGATCTCGAAGAGGGTCCAGATGGCGCGGGCCCGCTCGGTAGGCTTCTGATCCGGTCCGGCGGCATCGGACAGCGCTTCCATCAGGTGCCGTTCCCCCTTGACCGTCTTGAATTCGGCGCTGTCCGCCTGGACCCGACCCTGCTCGATCAGCCCCCGACGCGCCGCGTCGGCGGTGGCGAGATTCGGCGACTTCAGCGCCGCGATCAGGCCGGGCACGGTGGCAAAGTCGGCCTTCGGTCTGGCGAGCTTGTGCCCCTTCGGAGCGACCCGATAGATCCGGCCGCTGGTCTGGTCGCGGAAGGAGTGGCCGCCGACGCCCGCATCGTACCAGTCGGCGACGAAGACGGACCCATCGGGAGCCGTACACGCGTCGACCGGACGGAACCACGGGTCATCGCTGCCGAGGAAGACCTTGTAATCGGTCCGAAACGCAGCGCCGTGGCGTTCGATCGGGAAGAAGTTGACCTGCCGGGTCCCGGCGTCGACCTCCAGCACGGCGCCTTGATATTCCTTCGGGAGCAGGTCGCCCTCGTAGACCATGATCCCGCACGGGCTCCCGTTGCCGGTGCCGACGATCTTGGGGACGTTGCCGGGAACCTCCTCGCCCCAGTGCCGGGGCGAGCCGGGGGTCCGATAGCCGTAATGGCCGCCGTCCATCGCCCAGATCACCCGACAGCCGCGGTTGCCGTCGTCGTCGTTATCGCTGGTGAAGATATTTCCAAACGAGTTCAAACTGGTCTCATAATTGTTCCGCTGCCGGTCGCAGATGATCTCAAACTGCGTCCCGTCGCGATTGACGCGGAGGGTGTTGGCGAGCTGATCGCTCCAGACGTGCCGGCCGGATTTATCCACGACGTCGAAGTTCTGAGGCCGCTCGGAGTGGTCGTGCTGGACCGAGCAACATCCATCGCCGTGGGTGAAGTAGAGCTTGCCGTCGAAGCCGAGTGTCATCCCGTGGACGCCGTGGTCGGAGTCGATCCCGCCGAAGCCGGTGAGCAGGGGATAGCGTTTGTCGGCCTTGTCGTCGCCGTCGGTGTCTTCAAGGACGAGGAGATCGGGGCTGTTGCCGACGAAAACGCGACAACCGGCGTACTTCCCTTCCTTGGTCCAGCGCTCCTCGACGGCGATCCCCATCGGGACGGGGAAGATCCGATCGGCGAAGACGGTGACCTTGTCGGCCTTGCCGTCGCCGTTGGTATCTTCGAGGATCTTGATCCGATCGGCCTCCTCGATCCGATGGAAGCGTCGGTTGCCGCCGCGGGTGAGGCGGTAGTTGAGGCCCTCGGTCACCCAGACGCGCCCGCGCGAGTCGACGTCGATGGTGGTGGCGTTGCTGAGCATCGGCTCGGCGGCGAAGAGCGTGGCTTCGAGTCCCTCGGCGGGCTTGAGCTTCCTGGCGGATTCCTCGGCGCTGACCTGGGCCGAGGCGGGCGAAGGCGTGATCGCCACGAGCCCCCCGGCGATCGCCAGGATTCCGAGGATTCGGACGAGCGGTGCGCGTTGGGGCGCGGAACGTTGCGGCATCGTGTTCGGCTCCTTCTTCGGTGCGATCGGGGCGATGTTGGGATTATTCTCGCCGGGCCGCCGGGGCGCGTCCAGAGCCGAGACGCGGGGCGAGGGACCGGGCCAATCCGCCAATCGAGGCGGTCTCGTCGGGCGGGCCTCGCCCACCGATGAGAGGCCCCCGGAGATTCTTGATTCGGTGCATCGGTGAAGGGCCGGTTGCCGCACTATTTCGGGCGATGTACCCTGGGTGGATGAGCCAGCCGATTCGAGAGGTCGATCCGGGGGAATTGCGGCTGCCACCGAGTCGGGCCAGCGGTGCCGACCCATGGAAGCTGCACCAGCAGATCCGGAAGCACGGATCATCCAGCAGCGGCATGCCTCCGATCCTCGTCTATGAGGACCCGGATGGGCTCCTGGAGATCTCCGACGGAGTGACCCGTGCGGCCCGAATCGCCAAGTTGTCGCCCGGACAGACGGTACCGATCGTGGTGATCGGCACCTACCGCCGGAGTCGGGCAGGCTCGCCTTGTGTGAGGGATCGGCTGTGAGAACCAGCGAGACCCGGGCGGACGTCTTCGCCGCCCTCCAGGAACTCTCCGAGGTCATCCCCGAGATGCGGACCGGCCAGCTCATGGCCGCGGTCGGCGAGTTGTGTTCCGACCTCCACGGGCGCGGCCTGTGGGATGCCGACGACGACGAATTGCTGGAAGCCGTCTGGCAGTTCCGCCGCAATTACGAGGAGGCCGTTGCCGAAAGACACGAGGGTGCCTGACGAGGCGATCCGGCGGACCCTCCCGGCAATGGGCGGCGAATCCGGAGCGTTCAATACATCACAGGAGGCCTCCTTGGGTGCCGATCAGATCGCAGCCATTTCACCAATCGTAGCCGAAATCCTGGACGCCCACTCCGAGCAACCGGAACTCGACTATTGCGCCAATTTCTGCGTGCCGGGGCGAGAATCAGCCTGGGTTCAGGTCGTTCATGACAAGGTCAACTTCGCGTATCCCTTTACCGAGGATCCCATCGAAAGGCTCGGGCGACTGGGTATCGCGGTGCTCCCCGGCCTAGCTCTCCGGACGTGGCAACCGGGCCTGTACACGACCGTCTCCTTCACTCGTCATGCTCGGAGCCGAGAGATCGCTCGGTTCGTCGATGCGATCCTGGGTCTCGTGCTGGATTGCGGCGAGGACTACCCGGTCGACGCGGAGATCGAACGCCTCGACAATGGCGGCGATCCCGGCGAGGCATAAAACGGGGGCGCAGCGAAGGAAATGTCGTACGTTCCCATCCCGGGAGCAAAAACATGAGCGCCGCCTTTTTCATCGTCCTCGACCGCGAGGACCCCGGCTTTGACACGTTCGTCAATGGAAAGTTTCTGTCGCAGGATTCCGAAAAGCTGGACATGGTCGCCAGGTCGCTTGGCCTTCGTCCGCTCGGCGAGTACATCAGCTACTCGCCCGAGGAGGCGCGGGAAATGATGGAAGAACTCGGCACGGATCCCGACGAGATCGAGGGGATGGAAGTCCCCGAAAAGACGTGGTACGACCCGCAAGAGGGTCTGGACTGGATTCAAAAGGTCTGCGCCCATCTTGAGGTGAATCCATCGGCGGTGAAAAATGCAGAAGGCGTGCTCGCCGATCTGGAGGAATACCGGAGCGTCCAGATCG
>DAIDJI010000569.1 GCA_027451455.1 Planctomycetales bacterium
CAGCGAAAGCAGGCAGAACGTCATGGCCAACGCCAGTCCCAGGGAGCGCTGGGCCAGACCGTCGAACGAGGACAAGTCGCCGCCTCCCGCGTCCTGCGCGACGGCCTGCACCACGGCGAAGGCACCCACGTTGAAGCCGATCGCCATCGCCGAGGCCCCGGCCTGCCACCCCGGGTCGCCGACGACGGCCATCCCCGCCGACGCCAGGGCCAGCAGCCCGCCCAGCAGAGCGAACGGCAACGCCCGTCGCCAGTTCCGCTCCGATCGGGCGACGAACCGGTCGGAGTGCCCCTGTTCTCGCCCGAACTCTCGGGCGCGACGACCCGTCGCCGCCAGATAGGCGCAGACCAGCAGGTGCAGGCCCCCGACCAGGACACCGCCCGCGAGGGCAGCCCTCGACCCCACCACCCAACCGGCCACTAACGCTCCACATCCCAGCAAGGCCAGGACCAGAAACCATCGAATCATCGGCAGGATCGCGGCGTGCAAGATGGCCCCGTTCATCGCCCCCCGTCGCAGGGGGCGCCGGACGTCGTTCTCAGAGTACGCACCAGACTCAATCCTGGCAATGCGCGACCAAATTGACCAGAGCCGGTTACGCTGCGAGCCGGGCCGTTTCTTTCCGAGAAGAAAACGGCCCTCGATCGGTACACCGGTCGTGTATACTCGGCAAATCCCGTGGTACAGGTGGAGCGGCGATTCCCACTCCTGATGGAGCCGCTCCGTCACAAAAGACCGGAGAAGGGGACCGACTCACGATGCGATGGCTCTCGGCGTTCTGCCTGATTGCGGCGGCCTGGGCCTCGGCCGCGGCACCGACGATGGCCGGCGAACGTCGGCCGAACGTCGTCTTTATCGCCGTGGACGACCTGAACGACTGGGTCGGCTGCCTCGGCGGCCATCCACAGGCCAGCACGCCGAACATCGATCGCCTGGCGCATCGCGGAACCCTCTTCACCAACGCGCATTGCCAGGCCCCGGTCTGCAATCCCTCTCGCTCCAGCGTGCTGACCGGCCTGCGGCCGTCGACGACCGGAATTTACGCGCTGGAACCCGGCATCCGCGCGGTCGCCTCGCTGAAGAACCGCGTCACACTCCCGCAATCCTTCGCCGAACAGGGCTATGCCACCGCCGCCTTCGGCAAGGTGTTCCACGACGGCTCCATCCCTCCCGCCGGTCGCGCCCGGGAATTCCAGGTCTGGGGCGAGCCGGGACGGATGCCGTTCCCCGTGGAGAAGCTCGTCCATACCCCCGACGATATCCGAGCGATGGACTGGGGCGCCTTCCCCGAGCGCGACGAGCAAAGCGGAGACTGGAAGATCGCCGAGGCGGCCATTGCCCACCTCAAGGGCCTGCCCAGGGATCGGCCGTTCTTCCTCGCCGTGGGGTTCCGACTCCCACATGTCCCGTGCTTCGCCCCGAAGAAGTGGTTCGACCGAATTCCCGAAGATTCGCTCGTCTTGCCTCCCGTCCAGCCCAACGATCGCGACGACCTGCCGACCTTCGCCTGGTTCCTCCACTGGAAGCTCCCGGAGCCGAGGCTCTCCTGGCTGAGAACCGTCGATCAATGGCGCCCCCTGGTCCGGTCGTACCTCGCCAGCACGAGCTTCATGGACGCCCAGGTCGGCCGCGTCCTCGATGCACTCGACTCCACCGGACGCGCGCAAGAAACGGTGGTCGTGCTCTGGTCCGACCACGGCTGGCATCTCGGAGAGAAGGGGATCACCGGCAAGAATTCCCTCTGGGAGCGGTCCACCCGGGTCCCACTGATCCTCGCCGGGCCGGGCGTCTCCTCGGGCTCGACGTGCGGCCGTCCCGTGGAACTGCTGGATCTCTATCCCACCCTCATCGAGCTTTGCGGCCTTCCGCCCCGCCACGACCTGGAAGGCCATAGCCTCGTCCCCCAGCTCAGGAATCCCGATGCACCCCGCCCCTGGCCGGCACTGACAACCCATAACCCCGGGAACCACTCGGTCCGCTCGGAGCGATGGCGATACATCCACTACGCCGACGGCAGCGAGGAACTCTACGACCACCGCGACGATCCGAACGAATGGACCAACCGGGCGCACGACCCGGCCCTCGCAGAGATCCGTCGCGAACTGGCGCGTTGGCTACCCACCCGTGAGGCGAGCCCAGCCCCGGGCAGCTTCTCCCGCCTGCTGGACCGGGAAGACGGCCTCTGGTACTGGGAAAACCAGCCGATCGTCCCCGGCGAGGTCGGACGGCGCACACCCAGGAAGCCCCAACGCCAGGGTCCCGACCCGAATCGTCGACCCACCGGACGACTCAAACAGGGACCGTGATCCCGAGCGAGGGTCCCCATCGCCCGCCGATCATCGGTGCAGCGACCAGCGAGGGTCGAAAAGTTCGCTCGCTCGGCGCGCCTATTCGATTCTTCGCTCTGGATGGAGAAGAAGTTGATCGAAAACGATCCTAAAAATTATGGATCTGGCGCATCTCATGAAATCTCAGGAAGGTGGTCTTCCCGGAAATTTTATGTTGACAGAGTTTCAGCGGGTTCGCATAATCAGTTCGAGTGTGCTCCAGGAACGGTTGGTGGTTCTGCGTTTTTATTTGGATTGTGCGCTCGCCGAAGATTTGAGTTCTGGTGGAGCCTTAAAACGGATGGTCGAGTCCATTTGTTGCGCTTCACCCTGAGCCGTCTGACTCTCCCCGACGCTCTCGCCTTTTCTGGCCGAGTAGGCTTGTGACCGTCCTCTCCGCACTCGCCTCGCGAGTGTCCTGCCATCGAAGTCGTTCCAGGTACGGAAGACCGCGACCGCTCGGAGCTTCTCGAATCGCCCTCGATGTTTGAGGCCCCCGCAATTGGGGTGCCGCGACGAACAAAGAGAATCGATCCTCCCGGGGTGGTCCGGGGGGAACTCGCCGTCTGCGGGTTGCCCGGTGGATGCTGTGACCCAGGTGGACGTCCCTGTTCGAGATCGGAGCCGAACCGCACTGGCTCCGGTCATCGGCCCGGTTCTCCCGACGAGATGGGCTCGGCATGTTCCGTTCACTCGCCTCTCGGGCGTTCAGTGCGGACGAGAACCTTCCGTGGCCTCTGCTCTTTTCCATGCTTTTTGAGAAGGACATCCCAGAATGAGACCGTTGACCGAGACGCAGCGGCGCCGGCCCTCGGGCATGCCCCGTGGCTTCACGCTGATCGAGTTGCTGGTGGTGATCGCAATCATCGCCGTGTTGATCGCACTCCTTTTGCCCGCGGTTCAGTCGGCCCGCGAGGCCGCCCGTCGGGCCCAGTGTACCAACAACCTCAAGCAGATGGCCCTGGCCGCGCTGAACTTCGAGTCGGCCAATGGCCAACTGCCGCCGGGGGTCGGCCCGCAGGCGATCTATCCCAGCGTCGGGGCCTCCGGCCGGGCCAATCCCAAGGTGCTGATCTTGCAGTATATCGAGAACGGGAACACTTTTAACTCCTTCAATCTCCAGTGGAACCTGAACATCTACCAGGCATCCGGGCCGAATTACACCGCCCAGGACCAGGTAATCAATACGTACACCTGCCCGTCCGACGGCAACACCAGCAAGGTGACCTCGGGAATCTCGACGGCCGGTTACTCATCCTACATGTGCAGCACCGGCGGGACGGCCGCGATGTTCTACGGCGGCGTTAATAAATACGAGGAGACGAACACGCTCTTCCTGGGCGTCTTCAACTCGAAGCTCAATGAGACGGCGCCGATGGGGACCAATGCAAACCCCAACCTCGCCTACAACGCCGTCATGAGCAAGGTGACCATGGCAACGCTGACCGATGGGACCTCGAACACGGCGATGTTCTCCGAGACAACGATGTCGCCCTATGCGGCGCTGGTTTACCCGGCGATGTACCAGGGGGGGATACCCTATTCGCTCTACACGGTCTACGCGTACTCGGGCAGCGGCTGGAGCAATCAGGTCTACCCCCCGGCGTGCGCCAACTGGGCGAACAGTTCCGACATCTTCGAGATGACCTATCGGGGCGGGGAATGGTATCGAGACATTCCCTGCACCGGGTACTACTCGCATACCGTCCCGCCCAACTACCAGAAGAACGACTGCGATAACTCGTACGTCTCAGGCGGCCACAGCGCGGCGCGGAGCTATCACCCGGGTGGGGTGAATGCCGGGTTCGCCGATGGCTCGGTCCACTTCATCAAGAACACGGTGAGCCCGACGTCGTGGTTCGCCCTCGGCACGCGGGGTGGTAGCGAGATACTCAGCT
>DAIDJI010000570.1 GCA_027451455.1 Planctomycetales bacterium
AGCGGTGACTCCCAGGCCGCCTTGCAGGCCGTGGCCGCGGCGGAGAGCAAGGGGGCGGAGCCGGGCCGGCTCAATCTGCTCCGCGGCGTCGTCGAGTACTACCGCGGCCGGCCCAGGGAGGCGATCGTCTACCTCGAACAGGCGGATCGGCAGCTCCCTCGCACCGTGGCCGTGAAGGCGCTCCTCGCCAGGGCCTACTCCGACGATGGGCGGTTCGAACGCTATGCGGCGCTCTCCTCCACGCTGGAGCAGCTCGAGGCGAAGAGCCCCGAGGACCACCTGTTCCGGGCCTTCTCCATCTCTGAGCAGGCGCCCGCCCGCGCCCTACGGATCCTCGACGAGGCGCCCGCCCGGTTCCGCCAGGCCCCGGTCGCCCGGCTCGGCCGGGGCATGGTCCAGACCTGGGCGGCGCTGGCCACCGGCCGGGCCGAGGATGCGGAACGGGCCGCCCGCGACGTCGAGCGGCTGGCCCGCTTCCGCGACAACCGAATCGCCGTGGAGGAACGCTGCTGGTATCACTCCGTCCGGGGCGAGAATCCACATCGGATTCGGACCTCGCGAGAATTCACGAAAAGACCGCACGACCGGCACCCTCGAAGTACTCCGACCTACTTCTCGCGACCGGAGACCGTATTAAGCGGCCGTGGCCGGGGGTAGGCCCCGTGGCCCCGGTTTTGTTATGTAAGGGGTTCGGCTCCGTCCATCCGAGGGGGCCGATTGAAGACTCAGCAACGGAGGCAAGACCGATGAAGAACGCATACCGGATCGTGGCCGTTGTCGCGCTGGCCCTGGGCGCGGCATGGTGGGGTAGTGTCGGGCAGGCGCAGCAGGAGGGTGTCGGCGAGAAGGCCGGCGAGAAGCTCGACCAGGTCGGCCGGAAACTCCGCCGAGGCATCGACCGCGCCGAGGGCGCCGTCCGCGAGAGCTTCCACAAGACTCGCGAGAGCGTCCATGCCATGAACGTCGCGGCTCGGGTCTACGGCCGGCTACACTGGGACAAGGCGCTGACCGCCAGCGATCTCCACGTGAAGGTCGAGAACGGCGTGGCGACCCTCAGCGGAGCCGTCCCCGATGCCGAGGCCAGAACCAAGGCCATCACGCTCACCGCCGATACCGTCGGCGTCACCCGGGTCGTCGATGAGATGACCGTGACGACCACCGAAACCACCGTCACTCCGGCCACCCGACGACCGGCCCGCTAGGTCGCACCTTTTCCCTCGTCCACCCAACTTCCCCGGGCGTCCCGCGATCACCGGGACGCCCGCCTTTGCCGGGTTGCCCTGCTTTCCTGGACGCCTTACCCTTTTCTCTCGAACCGGGTTCCCAAAATCGACGTAGAACTTCAGATCATGTGAAATTTGATTTTCGAGTGTCCGGCACCGATCCTGCGGGTGGTTGCGTCCATTGAGGGTGAGACGTTAAGATCATTGGTCCTCGTTGTGACCACGCCGCTGGTTCGATAGATTATCGGACCCTTGACGATCCCCGGCCAAAATGGATGAGCCGGGCCCTGATGCCCCGCGGTCGACCGGCCGATCCCTAACTGCTGGATGTCCCCTGAAGATGTCCCGCGGGATCGGGATGATGGATGCCCGATCGGCCTGCGCACAATATCCGAGGTTATCCTCATGACTGGTATCCTCGCCTGGTTCCTCTCGCTGGTTCTGTTCCCGCCGGAGGAGCGCGAGATGACCGAGCGGTTCGCGCCCCCAGGCTTCGTCGGTCATTACTGGGGCCCTGAGGCCACAGAGGCCCGCGAGGAGGGAAAGCTCCCGCCGGTCCTCATGACTCCCGAGATGGTCCGATGGGACCGATGGGGCCAGCAGTATCTTCGCGACGGTGATATCGTCTTTCGAATGGGCGACGCCCGGCTGCTCCACGGCTATTTCCCGATGAGCCGTTTCCTGGCGAATTGCAGCAACAGCCCGTTCTCGCATACAGGGATCGTCGCGATCGAGAAGGGTCAAACGGTCGTTTACGACGTGACCCGGCCCGCGGTCGCTCGCCAGCCGTTTTGCGTCTGGATGCAGGATTGCGTCGGCAACTTCGGCGTCAAGCGGCTGAAGCCCTCCTATCGAGGCGCGATCCCGCAGGTTGTGGCCTACTGCCAGCGGGCCTTCCAGGAAAAGGTTCCGTTCGATTACGAACTGGGCCTGGACGACTCGCACCTGTACTGCATCGAGCTGACCCTCAAGGCATATCGCTCGGCCGGGATTGTCCTCTGCAAGCCGATCGCGCTGGGAGACATGGAGCGAGCTCCGGAATATCCCCTCTGCATGTACGGACTCCGGTTCGCGGCGAAGCTCAACCAGGAGCATCCGATCGACTTCGACTCGCTGGTCTACTTCCCCGGTAACGAGCGACACGGGATCTGGTCGGCCCCACAACTCATGACCGTGGTTCCACCCACCTATTGCCCGGGCTATCCCGGACTCAGCACGGGCCTCCTGCCGGTCCCGGTCGCCGTCGAGGACCAGGACGAGCCGAAGACCCGGAAGGTCTCGACCCCGTCGCCACACGCCCGGCCGACGGAGACGAGGCGATCGGGAGCCTGAGCAAGCCTCATCGAACCACGCCCGCCCGAAAGACCTCCACCAGTCGGCCGACCGAGATTGGTCCCCTTACTCGGGTAATCGCTCGCCGAGGACAACTCCTTTCTGAGGAAACGAAAAAGGGGCCGGGAACCTTCAAGGAAGGCTCCGGGCCCCTTTATCCCCGCTCCTGCGACGAGGCCGGTGGCAACGACTTTATCCCAGCACCTGCGCTACGGTAGCGATGGGCAGGTACAGGTGTAATGGATTGTCCAGCAGCGCGGTGAACCCGTACTTGCGGTAGAACGCTGCCGCGGCGTCATCAAGCGCGTCCACCTCGACCGCGTGGACCCCAAGGTCGGAGGAAAGGGTCAGAGTGCGCTGAAGGACGTCGAACAGCAACCCTTCGCCCAGCCCTTGCCCCTGGACCGATTGATCGACCGCCAGTCGGGCCAGCAGCACGACCGGCACCGGGTGTTTCGGCAGCTTGCGAGAGGCGTCGGGCGGGAGATGCTCGAACACGACGACACTGGAGGCCAGGGTGTAGTAGCCGATCACCCGCGCCTCGCCCGGCGGAACGGCCACGAACGTCTTGCCCAGCCGCCGCTTCTCGTACTGGCTGACGCGGACGCGGATGAAGGCGTCGAGCGGCGGCCAGCCGCAGGAGAAGGCGGTCCGGTCGTGGTGCTTGCCGGACGGCTCGATGGTCCACTCAGCCACGGCGGGCCTTGTGTCGGGCGGCCGCCTTCTTGAGGGCTCGGGTCGGCGCCGGCGGGTTGTCGAGTAGATCCAGGAACCGGTCGCGGTCGCGGTCGGACAACGGAGCGGTGGTTTCCTCGGTGAACGCCAGTTCGTCCTCAGCCACCACCTTGGCGCGGCGGACGCGGAGTTCGGTTTCGCTCACCTGCTCGACGATGACCGTCGCGTTCGCGAACGATCTGGGGAGTACCAATCGGGCTTTCGCGTCGGTTGTCCGGGTCTCGGAGTGCATGAAACCTCCTTTCTGCCGCAACATTCTTGAAAGACTAACGCAAAGTGGGGCGGATAGTCAAGTGGGACCGTCCCACTTCTCTCACTGTGGTGAGAGTGGAGGAAGTAAAGGGATATAACTAGGACTGAGTGCTTGCCCGCAATATTAGTTCTATCCCCTTTCCAGCCGGGCACCCCGGATTTGTTAGGCTCATCATCGGGCCTCGTAACCGTTAGGGGCGGCGTTCTCTCTTGCGGATGGGCCATTTAGATAATCTATTCCGCGATGTGATCCCTCGCAAGAGAAGACATATTAAACATGCAGGTGCGGGCCGGATCCGCGGGTCGTAGGGCCCCGATCCCGGGAAATGGGCCCCGAGTGAGGCTCGCCGGGCGGATTGGGCCGGTCCGACGGGGTGCCGGTCGTCGGGTGGCCGGATCGGGCCGGGTGGCCGCGGGGACGGCCGGGACGGGGCGGCGCCCGCCTCGGGGAGAAGGGGAAGATCGGGCCCGCGAGCGGCGGGCGGGACGACTTCGTCCCGGGTCATCCGGGGGCGACGAGGCCGGGGAATCCGGCGACCGGCCTATCGGCAGGGCCAATGACAGATGTCGATTCGGCTCCTGCCCCCTTTGCCCGCCCTTATCCCCTCGCCGCCTGACCCCTTTGCCCGCCGCCTACCTAAAGATACCAAGCTCCAGCGAACACCTCGAGTAGGAG
>DAIDJI010000571.1 GCA_027451455.1 Planctomycetales bacterium
AACGGCTGCGTGTTCTCCAGGCCGTGCGCGCCCTGGGTGGCGTGGCGCAGATGCGAGAGCACGATCGGCGCGGCCAGCGGCGCGGCGGCCAGGGCGGCGACAGCGAGGATCACCATCGAGATTCGGGGAAGGGGATCTCGGTTCGGCATCGTGGAGGGGCTCCGTCGCGGTCGGGCTCGGGACGCTCGTCGAGGCGCCCGGCCCGTCGCGACGCCCACCTTCCATCATACCGAGCGAGGCTCGCCTTGCCGCGTGGGCTTGCTCGCCGACCGATCGCGGCTGTCCTCGATCGGCTCGCGATCCGCTTCCTGATCCTGCTGCATTTCCATGACGGGCTGGACGGCCTCTCCGTATTCCTCAACGAGCTTGCCGCCGAGCCAGGCCGTGTAGAGCGCGAGCGTACCGCCGGTCAGGGCGAGCAGTCGGGCGGCCAGACCCGTCCGTCGTCCGGCAGCGTGGTCCCGGCTCCGAAGGACGTAGCTCGTCACGAAGAGGGAGCCGACCACCGCGTTCCCGAGGCCGTGTGCCGTCGCGATCTGGTGGTTCGGCTGGCGGTCGGTCGGGATGTATCCATAATCACGCAAGCCGGTCAGCGCTGCCCCGGCGGTGCCGACCAGGCCGATCGCCATGCTGATTCGCGCCGCGTCGTCGAAGCGGTCGTCGTCGGAGAGCAGGCTCAGGGTGTCGCAGACATTGCTCACGGCGAACGCTCCCAGCGGCACCGCGACGATCGCCGGGTGCGGGCTGTGGCCGAGGAGTTCCTCGGTCTTGTCGATCGCCAGGGTGATCGGATCGTCCATCGCGTGGCTCCTCGCGTGAGAGGGGAGGATCGGGCCGGCGGTGGATCGGCGTCTCCTATCGGCCGTCGATCCCGCCACAAAAATGAGATCCGAGCAATCCCCGCGCCGATGGGCGTTCCTCGCCTCGCTCCGGGCGTCTTCGCCAGAGATTCACTCGCGAGGCCCGCGGCTCTGGTAACCTGAAATTTCATGCGATGTCGCCCCTTTGCGAAGCGGGAGGTCCCTTCGATGGACGTTCGATTCTTGCGGGTCGCGCTCGTTTTATTGGTCGGGACGTCCATCGTCCGGGCCCAGGAAAATCGGAGCCCGTTCCTGGCCGAGCCTTACTTGCAGCTCGGCCACTCCGCGGGCGCGGGGAAACTGAACCTGCTCTGGCTCGCGGCCGACGCCGAGGCCGCCTGGAAGGTCGAGTATCGTCCGGGCCCGCGGGAAGGCTGGCGCACGGCCCCGGCGCCGCGATCTCGGAAGGTTCGCGTCGAGGGGATGGTCCCGCATCGGGTCTACGAGGCGAACCTGGAGGGCCTGACGCCCGGCGCAACGTTCGCCTATCGGGTGAGCGTCGGCGACCGTAAAGTCTTCGACTCCGAGGGGCACGCCCCGAAATCGGCCGGTCAGCCGCATCGGTTCGTCGCCTTCGGCGACTGCGGCGACGGCTCAGCGAACCAGAGGGCGATCGCCCACCGGGCCTTCCTGGCGCATCCCGACCTCGTCGTGATCCCCGGCGACATCGTCTACGACCGGGGCCGGGCGACCGAATACCGCGACCGCTTCTGGCCGATCTTCAACGCCGACGCCGCCTCGCCCGACGCCGGCGCCCCGCTCCTCCGTTCGACCCTTTGCGTCGCCGCGGCCGGCAACCACGACATCGGCTCGCGCGACCTGGGCAAGTATCCCGACGGCCTCTCGTATTTTTATTACTGGTCGCAGCCGCTTAACGGCCCCGAGGGGCGCGAGGGCGGCCCGATGACGGCGCCCCTGGTTGGCCCCGAGCCGAACATCTTCGCGTTCCGAGAGGCTGCCGGGCCGGCCTTCCCCAGGATGGCGAACTTCTCGTTCGACTTCGGCGACGTCCACTGGACCGTCCTCGACTCGAACCCGTCGGTCGACTGGAACGACCCCGAGTTGCGGCGATGGGTCGAGCGCGACCTGGCCGCCGCGAAGGGAGCCGCCTGGCGGTTCGTGACCTACCACCACCCTGGCTTCCACTCCTCGCGATCGCACGGCGAGGAGGAGCAGATGCGCATCCTGGCGCCGGTGTTCGAGGCCGGGAAGGTGAGCCTCGTCTTTAGCGGGCATGTCCACAATTACCAGCGGAGCTACCCGCTCACGTTCGTTCCCAATTCCGCCTCGACCCGCTCCGACGTCAAGAAGGACCGTCGCGTCGCCGGCCGGTGGACCCTCGACCGATCGTTCGACGGCCGGACCAACACCAGGCCCGAGGGGGTCATCTACCTGGTCACCGGCGCCGGCGGCCGGCACCTGTATAACCCCGAACAGCAGGACGAGCCCGCCTCGTGGAAAGAGTTCACGGTCAAGCACGTCTCGAAGGTCTTCTCGATGACCCTTGTGGACGTGGATAGCAAGACCGTCCGCGTTCAACAGATCGGAGCCGACGGCCAGACGATTGACGAATTCACGATCACGCGATGAGTATCGCTCTCACCGCTCTCCACTTGACCGGAGCCCGACCCGGAAGCCAGCGAAAAACCTCGTAAGGGGCCGCTCCTCGCCCATTGCGTACCGGTGGTCCCCGTACATCTTCGAGGGCGATCCCCAGGAACAGAAGGTCGGCAACGAACGCCTTCTCTTCCTCCAGGCCCCTCCGAAAACAAACACGAGCCACACCGCCAAGCATGCACGCTCCTCCAAATCGAGGCGATGGTCGGCTGCTGGAGAGTTGAAAGGTCGGGAATCGTCTCAAGGTCTCGTTCCTGAGTGCATTCCGGCGCGCGGGGTGCAGGGGAATTCCTTTCGCCCCCGCTCGGCCTCGCCAGCCTCGGCCGGTGGGGCGTCTGGCGGCGATAGCCCTGGGCGGGAAGGAGGTCGCTGGCGGGAGTTGGGTCGATCATCGCGAGTGGCCGGAAGCGGCAGGGGGTTCCGTCGTGGACGAACAGGCGAATGTTCGGGTGGTTGAGGGGATGTTCACGTCCCTGACCCGGGGCGATATTTCGGGGGTCCTGGACCGGCTCAGCGACGACGTCGAATGGCGGATCGCCGGCCCGGCTGAGCTTCCCTTCGCGGGTGTTCACCGTGGCCGAGAGGCCGTCGCGACGTTCTTCCGCGACTTCGCGCAGGCGGCCGAATTTGAGGTCTTCGAGCCCCGAGAATACTTCGCGAAGGGGGACAGGGTGATCGTCCTCGGCCATGAGCGTCAGCGGATTCGCGAGACGAACCGCGTCGTCGAAACCGACTGGGCCATGGTCTTCGTCGTCCGCGACGGACGCATTACCCGCTTCCGGAACTACGTCGATTCTCGAGACGCCCCGACATCCTCGGTCGCGCCGGCGGGACGAGAGCCGACGTCCTCCGCCGCGTCGGAACGGAGATAAGCCGAGCTTCGAAGCGACGAAACCCCCTCATGGGCAGGGGGTTGATCGCGTCGTCTCGCACACTGACTTTTGATCAGAAGTGCATGGAGGCGGCGGGAATTGCACCCGCGGATCACTCGACACAACCTTCTGATGCCGCAGGATGTTGCGTCAATTGCCCTCCTGCCTGTCTGCACGATGTATGCAGGGACGCGACACTCCGAAAGTTGGTCGCGAACTGGCACCTCCTGTCGCGTTCGGTCCGGGCGGAGATCATCGCCATAGCCGGTGGCGGTTGAAACCGGCTTCGCCTTCGGCGGACAGGGATTGGACCTACTGTTGGAGATCGGAGGTCTTGGCACGCTTGGCAGGTTTCATGCAATCATGCATTCATGACAGACTGCTGGCAATCAAGCCTCCGTAGAACCGGCACCGGTATCTCGTCGCAGGGTAACGTGTGATCGCATTATCGCATCCGCTTGAGCTCGGCGATCTCCTTGCCCTGCTTCTCGATAATCTCCTGGGCCTTGTCCTTCACTTCCTGGCTTTTGCCGGATTTCAACTCGGACCTGGCCATGTCGATCGCGCCTTGGTGGTGCTCGACGGTCATGTCGAGGAAATGGCGGTCGAAGTCGCGGCCCTTGGAGCCTTCCAGCCTGCTCATATCCATGGGCTTCATGCCCGGCAGGTCCATATTGACGGCCTCCGGAGCGTCTGACTTGACGCCACCCCTCATCGACTGCAGCTCGGGGATCTCCTTCTTCTGATCGTCTATCATTTGCTGTGCCTTGTCGCGAAGTGCGCGGCTCTGGGCCTTGTCGACGGCCATCTGAAACATCTTGATGCCATCGCGGTGGTGTTGCACCATCGTATCCAAGAACTGGAC
>DAIDJI010000572.1 GCA_027451455.1 Planctomycetales bacterium
GGATGTTGGCGATTCGCAGGCGGTATCCGACGCCTCGTCTCATGCCGACGGTCAGGATTCCGCCGCCGTCACCCTGCGGGACCGGCACCGGAGTGGGCCCCAGGACCTCGACGACGACCCCCTCAGGCCCCTGAAAGCGAACGACCTGGACATCGGGCGGCAGGACAGGGACGGCCGGGCCGACGACGGCCTCACCAGCCGGTTGTTCCATCGCGGGCGCGACGGCCGGGGCCTGCGCCCGGGCGATCGCCGGGCCCGCGGCGATCAGGACGAGCAGGGCGACCCCAGCGGTGCGCCGGGGGCCAGTCGCGAATCGGCCGATCCATCCTGGACGGCTCATCGAACGATCCTCCTGACGGGCGGGCGGATAGGGAAAAGGGGCGGACCTCGCAGGGCGCGAAGCCCACCCCTCTGGTTTTCTCCGGTAAATCGTCCATTCTTCTCTTCGATCAGGGCTTGGGCACCGGCGGGGGCGCCTCATCGGTCGGCGGCTCGGCGGCCGGGGCCAGGACGGCCGGGGCCTCGAGGTCGGCCGGAGTGGCGGCGACGACCGGCGGGTTCGATGCCCCCGCGTTGGCCGACGGACCGGCCGGAGCCGGATTCGGCTCGGGCGTCACGGTCGGAGGAACGACCGGGGCCGGGGTCGCGGGCTGTCCGCTCGCCGGAGCGCCGGCCGGCTGCGGGTCGAGAATCACGGTCCCGTTCGTCGCCGGCATCCCCGATGGGAGCGAACCTGGCGCCATCTCGACGGCCCCGGGAATGGTCGTCGACACCCCGGCACCGTTGTTCATGACGGGCCCCGGAACCATCCCTGCGGCACCCGGGATCATTCCGCCGCCGTTGGGCATCTCAAGGTCGATCGCACCGAGCCGAACGATCAGCAGGATGGTCCCGCGCTTGTCGGCCTCGATGATCGGGTCAATGCCGGGCTCCAAGCGGGTCGAGACCAGCGTCTCCACGCCGGAGACGGCCAGTTCCTGGAAGCGGGGATCGGGGAGGTAGATGACCTTGGTCACAAAGTTTCCGCCGTCGAGGACCTGTCGGAAGTCCTCGTCCGTGAACTGGACCGGGATAGCGTTGTGCGAGAGATAGGAGTCGGTCGCGGGCGTGGTCGGGGCAACCTCGATGGTCGGGTAGAGTGCGGCGCCCGGTCGGCCCGGGATATTCGTGAGCTTCAGTCGATAGATATAGCCCTGTCCGAAGTTATATCGGGCTGGGACCGTAAGCTGTCCGGGCATGTAGGCGCGCTCGCCGTTGGGACCGGCGGTCGACTGCCATCCGATCTGCATGCCGTCGGGATCGAGAAAATAGATCTGGCTCCGCGTGGTGACAAACCGACGGCCGGGGGCGGCGCCCATCGGTCCGCCGGCACCGCCGACGCTTGCGGCCGTATACATCGGCGGTCCCGGGGCGGGCGCGTTCACGACCGCGTGGGGCCGAAGCCACTTCTTCAGGCCGACGCCCGGATTCGCATAGCCGAAACCGTCGCCGGCGGTCGCCGCCGCGAGCAGCAGCACTCCGATCGCTTGCATGGACATCCTCCAGCTCCCACGGACGAAGTCGGGCCAGCGGCGCGGGAGGCGCCCGGGCCTCGGAATCCGTCGAGCGGGGAGAATGCTTGTCTTCCTGACATCCACCGCGGTCGTCGCCGACCCCGATCGGATCGGATCGCGTCGTCTTCGTGATTCGGATCCCACCCGGCCGGGTGAGCGTCTCCAGGTGGGACGAGGGGGGTCACTCCCGGATCGCCTGCCGGACTTGCGTCTCCTGACGCCTAGCGATTATGATCGGGCTTTCCTTTCCGACCCTTGAGGAATTGCCCTACGTCCCGTTCCTACCTGAGAATCGGATTTGCCCCTCACGATCGGGCGCCGTCCCCTCGGAGACGCCATGCCAGCCCCGATCGAACCGATTCTCGGAGGTACGGGCCCGAAGTCCCGGACGATCCGAGTCCTTCCGCGGGAGTGCGACCCATTCCGATGACCGAGCCGATCCGAACCCGACGCCCCTCCCGACGCCGCGAGACCGCGTTCCGGGCCAGCGCTTCCTATTCGACCGCATCGGCCCTCCTTGCCCTGGCGATGGTCTCTGTATGGCTCGGAACCACTTCCGCGCAAATACCCACACCGGCCGGAGCACCGACCGCCCCGCCCGGCCTCACCACCAGCGCGAAGGAGGAACCGCCGACCCCGGCCGAATCGTTCATCGACGAGGCTGAGCGCAGGCTCACCGTACTTCGCTCCTGCTCCGCCGACCTCCAGGAGCAGGTCGACCTGCTCAGCGAGCATATTTCGCTCAAGGGAAGATATCTCAAGGCCCCCGAGAATCGCCTGTACTTTCAGCTCACCGTCGCCGGACTCCCCGACGCCAGCGGTTCCTCGCTTCAGATCAGCGACGGCGAGACCCGGTGGGACTATCAGGCGATACTCGACCAGCAGATGTACTCCAAGTACAGCATCAAACCGGTCATGGAGCGGCTGAACTCGCCCGACCTGGATTCACGGATCAAGGAACAATTCCGCGACGGGATGGGATTCGCTGGCCCCGAAACCCTCCTCCAGGGGCTGCGGAAGACCTTCCGCTTCGAACAGGACAAGATCGAAGGCAAGCTCGGCGATCGCTCCGTCTGGATCCTCCGCGGGACCTGGAAACGCGACGCCCGCCAGAACATCACCGGTCCCGAGCAGCGCCGGATGGCCGCTAACGGGCTGCTGCCACCTTACATTCCGATGGATGCCACCCTTTATCTTGGCAAGGATGACGCCTGGCCTTACAAGCTGGAGCTTGTGGGTCGCCCCCAGACCTCCCTGATCGATACCCGAAAGGTCGGCCCCGACGGCCAGCGGATCGGCTCGCGTAGCTCCATCGAGAAGATTCCTCAGACGAGGATTGTCCTCGAATTCACCAACGTCAAGCTCAACCCCACACTCGGACCGGCCAGCTTTGCGTTCCAGGCTCCCAGTAACGCCTCGGTCGAAGACCTCACCGAGACGATCGTTAAGCAACTCGATGTCGCCATCGCACGCTCCGCCGAACTGAAAAAAGCCGATGCCGACCGCAAAGATGGTCCCGTCCTGGAAAAGTCACTCGAGATTCCCCTACCCTCTGGTGACGCTGCCGCCGCCCCGCCGAAGCAATAATCCCCGATCGGGCCGAACCCAACCGACCCGATCTCCCCACCACCTGATCATCCCCCACCATACCACCATTGATTTTCCAGCCCATCGGGCTTTAGAATAATCATCACTATCTTTACCTAGAAGCCGATCATTCCGCTGGAGTTGATGGAGGAGAGGAATGGAGCCGACCAGGACCGAGGCCGCTGCCAAGCCGAGCAAGGTTGAGTTGACCAAGTTGGCGAGCGGGTATTTGAAGACGATCCTGGCCGAGGAGATCGTCGCCGACTCGACGCACATCGGCGAGGAAGCGGCGACGATCCTGAAGTTCCACGGCTCGTACCAGCAGGACGACCGCGACCTTCGAACCCAGCTCAAACGCGAGGGTAAAGAGAAGGCGTATTCGTTCATGGTCCGGGTACGGATGGTTGGGGGGCGGATGTCGGCCGACCAGTTCCTGACCTGCGACCGGCTGGCGCGTGAGGTCGGGAACGGAACGCTTCGGATCACCACTCGTCAGGAATTCCAGCTTCACGGCATTCCCAAGGGGGACATGAAGGCGACGGTCCGGGCGATCAACGAGGCGTTGATGTCGACGCTCGCCGCCTGTGGGGATGTCGAGCGGAATGTCCTCTGCTGCCCGGCCCCGATTCGGGACGAGGTCCGAGACGCCATGCAGGAGGACGCAGAGCTCTGGGCCGGCCATGCCGCGCCTCGATCGGCGAGCTACTGGGAGATCTGGCTCGACGGTGAGCGGATTGAGACGCTCCCGCCCCATGCCGGCGTCCTGGTGCCGACGCCTGCCGACGATCCCGTTGAGCCGATCTACGGCAAGGCGTATCTGCCCCGGAAGTTCAAGACGGCCTTTGCCCTCCCCGAGGATAATTGCACCGATATTTACGCCAATGACCTTGGTTACCTGGCGATCATCGAGGACGGGAGGCTGGTCGGCTACAACGTTCTGGTCGGCGGCGGGCTCGGAACGACCCCCAGCGCGCAGAAGACATACACCGCTTCGTCACCGGCGAGGAAGCGGCGGTCGAGCAGGCTGGCCAGGAGATCGAGATTCTGCTCGCGGCCATCGAGACATTCGCCGA
>DAIDJI010000573.1 GCA_027451455.1 Planctomycetales bacterium
CGGTCCGCAGCCCGCAGACGAGGGCGGCGGCGATCTCGTCGTTGGTGTAACCCTCCAGCCGGAGCCGGACGACCTGCCGGAGCGAGTCGTCGGAGAGAGCCTCAAAAAGCCGGCGCGACTCATCAGCCACCAGCGCCGCGAACTCGGGCGAGGGCTCGGCGCCGGCGACGTCGGCCAGGGCCCTCGCGTCGTCGAAATCGACGAGTCCGCCGCGCTTCTGGCGGAGCCCGTCCCGCGCGGCGTTGCTTGCCTTGCGCGCGGCGATGGTGACGAGGAGCCGCCAGAGGTCGTCGCGGCTATCGAGTCGATCGAACCGGCCGGCGGCGGCGCCCCGGAAGAAGCTGTCGAGGACGCTCAGCGCGACGTCCTCGCCGTCGTCGGGCCCGCGCGAGGCCGCCCGCAGCCGCCCCTGCGCCAGCCGGGCGATCCTGGCGAAATAGCGGTCCCAGAGGAGCTTCGAAGCGTCCTCATGCCTGGACGTGCCGAGGCCCCGGATCCATCCGGTGACGGAATCGGTCTCGTCGGTTCTCAAGGGGACATCTCTCCCGGATCCGATTCCGGGTGGACGAGCGCCACCCGGGAGATCCATCCTGGCGAGCCCGGCCCGGGATCGCCGGCGCATTCCTCGGCACGTACCAACGATGGGTAGCCGGGACGTCGTGGTCCCCTTTCTGATTATCACCATCGACGCGTCTGATCCGCCACGCCGCCTGGATTTTTCTCGCCCTGAGGGCGTGGAGGGCTGGTCGGCCTCCTCGATCCTGGCGGACGGGAGGCCAGAGAAGTGATCTCTACCGCGGAGGGACATTCGTGGCTGATTGCGCCCCGGCCCTTGTCGGAAAGGATACGAACCGACTTCCATCGATTTTTGCTTCGAGGAGAAGCCTTTATGAAGATCGTAAGACCTTTTGTGAACCTTGTCATGCTGGTTGCCGCGGCCTTGGCCGGGGGCCGGGCGGCGAGCGCGGGGGTCGTTTATGTGAGCACGCTGGATGGCTACGGGCATCCCAACGCGTTCGAGACGGTGGACACCTCGACCGGGGCCGTCCACGTGATCTCGACGGGCACGCCGGGGCTCATCGGGCTGCAATTCATCGGCGGCCAGCTCTACGGGGAAGGGTACAACTCGGGCGAGCTCTATCGGATCGACCCGACCACCGGGGCCACGACCGATCTCGGGACGATCTCGGGGGTCTTGAACGGGGCCGGCAACGGCGGCTCGGACTACGTGACGGCGCGGAGCGGCCTGACCTACTTCTTCGACTCTGCGAACGGCGGCGTCTACACGCTGACACCGCCGTCGACGTCGGCGACCCTGACGAACTTGCCTTACTTCGGTGGCGACAGCGGCGAGGGGGGATATGCCCTCGGGCCGGACGGCCGGATCTACGGGATCACACCCAATACGCTGAAGATCCTTGATCCGACCACGGGCGTCGTCACGACGGGCCCGACGCTCTCGCAGGTCATTGGCTACTACAGTCGGCTGTTCTTCGACGGATCGACGCTCGATCTCATGAACCAGGGCGGCCTCTACACGATCGACACGAAGACCGGAATCGTGACCCAGGACTTCGCGTTCTCCAGCAACATTGGGCAGGTGTTCGCCGCGGCCGAGATGACGTCGTCGGCCGTCCCCGAGCCGACGGGCCTGGCCCTGCTGGGTCTCGGGATGACCGTTGGGTACGGGTTCCTGCGCGGTCGACGCCCGCGCCTCGCGAGGTTGGAAGCCTGAGCATTCCCGAGATTCTCGCGACTCGCGACGAGGCTGGATCGTGGGGCCGGCGGGTCCGGGGGACTCGGCTCGGAGCCGGCGCGCCGACGCGACCGGATTTCTCGCGTCGGGGCGATCGTGCGGGCTCGCTCGCGACCGCCTCGTTCTCATATCAGAGAATCGAGATCAGCCATCGTTTTATTCCGCCCGGCCCCCTTCCCGATCCTCATTCTGCCGCATAAAACAAGGGGTTTCCGCCGCTTCGACCCGGAATTCTCCCTTCCTCGAAGGCGCACCAGCGGCATTCGGTTTGCTCCTCCGAGTCCCTCGTCGTCGGTCCTTCGCCGGCACGCGGGGGACCGGATTCCAGAGGACTTCCGGAGGAGTTTGAACACCATGACGAGCATGATGACCGGCCGGGGCGTGGCCCCGCACCAGCACGAAGAGGGTCAGATCACCCAGGCGATCGAGGAGTATACCAGCATGGTGCCGTCGGGCACCTACCTGACGGCGGCTGTCGGTTGCATCGGGATCTCGGCGGTTTTGCACATGATGGGCCGTAAGCACGACGCACAGTTCGTCGGCCACTGGGTGCCCACAATTTTGATGCTCGGCCTGTACAACAAGATGGTCAAGCAACACGGTTCGTACTGAGCCAACGCCGACCGGGCCGGGACGAGATCGTCGGCGTCCCGGCCGTCCCATTCCCTCGACCTTTTTGCCTCCGCGAAGTGGACCAGCACCGGCTCGACCACGAAAGGGGGACAGGCACCTGCGCTGCGCTCCGGAGCCAGTCCCCGTTTCCCGGTCGAGACGAGAAGGAGACCGCCCGGCCCGGATGCCCCCATCATAAAGAATGCTTTCGATTCTCTGCCTTATTTCGTGCCCTTCGTGATTTTCGTGGTTCCTCCGGATCTGAGTTCCCGGGGTTAGGTCCGAGAAGGAAGCCGCACGGCGTTCCGACCGCCCCCGTCTTGAATCCGAGGCCGGATCTCGGCATCATCGACCTGATGCCAAGCCAGCGCGACGCCCAGGCGGACGCACGCCCGGAATCCTCCTGCCCGATTCGAATCCTCAACCGAGGCTGATCCCATGATGCGAGGCCCGCGTCGGTCGCTCGCCCCGACCCCGATTCTTGCCCTGATTCTCGCCCTCAACGGGCCGGCCGCTGCGCAGGAGCCGTCGTACGACCTGCCTCGGCTGCCGATGCGGTCGCCCGATGAGGCTCAGAAGCAGATCGAAATGCACCCCGGGTTCCACGTCGAGCGAGTGGCCGCCGAGCCCTTGCTCCGGAGCCCCGTCGCGATCGACTTCGACGAGGACGCCCGCGCCTACATCGCCGAGTTCCCCGAGTACAACCAGCAGGACCCCAAAGCGAAGAAAGATCCCAAACTCGCCCACGAGCGCGGGCTGATCCGGCGCCTCGAAGACCGAGACGGCGACGGAACCTATGAGACAAGCTCCATCTTCGCCGAGAACGTCCCCATGGCGACCTCGGTGGCCTGCTGGGACGGCGGGATCTACGCCGGATCGCCGCCCGATCTCCTCTACCTCAAGGACACCAACGGCGACGGCAAGGCCGACGTCCGCCGCGTCGTTTACACCGGGTTCGGTCTCGATGCCTCCGGCGAAGGCATGATCAACTCCTTCCGATGGGGACTCGACAACCGTTTTCACCTCTCCACATCCAACGACGGCGGATCCGTCCGGCGCGGCGATCGGGCGTCGGCACAAACCGTCTCGGTCCGGGGCTACGGCTTCCTTCTCGACCCCAGAACCGAAGCCTTCGAGCTAACCGGCGGCGGCGGCCAGCACGGCCTCTCTCTCGACGACTGGGGCCGCGCTTACGTCTGTGCTAATAGTGAACCATATCATTTGATTATGTACGATAGCCGATATGTGGGGCGTAACCCGTACCTGCGGGCGCCGGCCGCGGCGGTGAACGTGGCGCCGGCGGGGAAGTTTACGAACTTGTTTCGGATCAGCCCGGTTGAGCCCTGGCGGGCGCTTCGGACCCGGATGCGGACGCAGGGGCTGTATGCCGGTTCGGACGAGGGGGGCAAGCCCTCGGGGTTTTTCACCGGGGCGAGCGGCGTGACGGTCTACCGGGGCGATGCCTATCCGCCCGAGTACCGCGGAAATCTCCTTGTCGGCGAGGTCTCGAACAACCTGATTCACCGGGCGATTCCCGAGCCTCGCGGCCTGATGGTGACGGCGCGCGATGCCGACGTCGATCGCGAATTCCTTGCCTCGCGTGACTGCTTCTTCCGCCCGGTGCAAATGGCGAACGCGCCGGATGGCTGCCTCTGGGTGCTCGACATGTGCCGCGAGCTGATCGAGACGACGGTCTCGCTCCCGCCCGAGATCACCCGGCAGATGGAGGTCACCAGCGGCGTCGACCGGGGCCGGATCTGGCGGATCGCTCCCGAGGGATTCCGTCAGCGCACGCCGCGCCTCGGGGGGCTCTCGGCGAAGGAGCTGGCCGC
>DAIDJI010000574.1 GCA_027451455.1 Planctomycetales bacterium
GACGCCGAAGCCGGGGACCTCGGCCCCCGAGAAGTAGTGCGGGTAGACCACGATCGTGGCGTCCGGCTTCCTGGCCCAGACCTCCTCGGAGATCCGCCGGACGAACGCGAACTCCTTGTCGAAGAAACGAGGCCCGCAGTCGGGGCAATGGCAGATGGCGTAGTCGGACGACTCGATCATCAGGCCGTCGGCGTCCGGGTAGAACTCGAAGGCCATCTCCCGGACGTACTCGCTCATGAACCCCTGCGACTCGGGCCTCGACGGGCAGAGGTTGTAGCCCCAGCAGCCGATTCCTCCCATGCCGACCGGCAGACCATCCTTGCCGATGGCCCTGGTCTCCGGATGCTCCAGCGGGTACTGGTTTACGCCGTCGTAGCCGAAGGGCGTGAAGCCGAGCAGGACCTTGATGCCCCTGGCATGGGCGTGGTCGATCAGGTCCCGCACGAAGTCCTTGCGGACGTTCTCGTGCTCCTCGTTGTACGCCCAGGTCATCGGGAACTTCCGGGATCGGAAGGCCCCGGCGACCCAGAGCAAGAGCGTGTTGCCGCCGTCGTCGTGGATGCCGTCGATGATCGACCGCCAGTCGGCCAGATCATAGGTCGGCATCCGCATGAACGTGATGTAGTAGCCCCGCTGAGCGAAGGGTCCAACCTCGCCCTGGTTGTCCTTGGCAGGAGGGGGCAGAGTCAGGAGCGTCACGGTGGCCAGCACGGCGAGCATGGGCATCACGTCCTGGATCGATTGGGCAGGCTCATCTGTTCGATCAGGATACCCAGGCCGACGCCGACGGCATAGCACGCCAGGTCGCTCCACAAGAAGCCGAAGCCCAGGACCAGGCCGCCCACCGTCGTCCCTCGGATCGAGTCGATCCAGGGGGCGTGGTACAACTGGCTGACCTCGATGGCGACCGAGAACGAGATCGCCAGCAGGGCGACCCGCCACGTCGAGGCACTCGGTCGCACCAGGCCGAATCCCAGGAAGGTGGCCAGTGCCCAGAGCGTGTCCCCGGCGTAGGCGGCAATGAAGCCCGGTAAACGGCTGGCGAAGCGGCGGGAGCCGATCCCCAGGCAGGCCACCAGAACGATCAGGGCGAGACGTGCCATCGGGTTGCGTTTGGACCCCCGCATCGGCCTTCAACTCCCCGGCTCGTCGTCGTTATCGTGGTGGGATCTTCGAGGACAACCACGAGAGGGACAGCCGACATGGATCTGCGACTGCGGGGCAAGCGGGCGCTGGTGACGGGATCGACCGCCGGGATCGGACTGGCTGCGGCGACGGGGCTCTACAAGGAAGGGGCCTCCGTCGTCGTCAACGGACGGACAAAGGAGCGGGTCGAGCAGGCCGTGGCCAAGATCCGGGGCGCAGGTGGCGACGGCGAGGTCTCGGGCATCGCCGCCGACCTCTCCACCGCCGAGGGCGTGGCCCATCTCGTCCGTCAACTACCCGAGGTGGACGTCCTGGTCAACAACCTGGGCATCTTCGAGCCCAAGCCGTTCGAAGAGATCCCCGACGAGGACTGGCTGCGGTTCTTCGAGACCAACGTCCTCAGCGGCGTCCGGCTGACCCGCCACTACCTGCCGGCGATGCGACGAAAGGACTGGGGCCGCATCGTCTTCGTCTCCAGCGAGTCGGGCCTACAGATCCCCGTGGAGATGATCCACTATGGCATGACCAAGACGGCCCAGATTGCCATCGCCCGAGGGGTGGCCGAGTCGGTGGCCGGGACCGGCATCACGGTCAACTCGGTCCTGCCCGGCCCGACCGAATCGGAGGGCGTGGCCCAGTTCGTGGCCGACCTGGCGAGGCAGCGGGGCGTGGACCGATCCGTCGTGGAGGCCGAATTCTTCCGGACCGCCCGGCCGAGTTCTCTGCTGAAGCGGTTCGCCACGGTGGAGGAGGTGGCGAACATGATCGTCTACGTATGCAGCCCGCTGGCCTCGGCCACCAACGGGGCGGCGCTGCGGGTCGATGGCGGAGTGGTCCGGGCGATCGGGTGAGCGGAACTCCTGCGTGGGGCAGACCGTCACTCACCGGGCAACCGGGGAGGAGAGCATGTGCATCTTCTCGCAGCAGATCGACCATGTGGGCTCAACCCGGATCTTCGTCGCCGACCTGGGAAGCGGCGTTCATGCCACGGCCTACCAGATGGCCTTCCGGGCTCCCGAGCCGGTCGCCATGATTCTCCCGATCCCGACCCTCAAGGGCTCCGGCGACGAGGCCCTCGCATTCGTCAATCTCGGCGGTTACGACGACTTCTTCGACGACCTCGCCCGTTGCTTTCCCCGGCCACGGAGTCCTCGAACCGGCGGCTATGGTATCGCCGAGACGCCCCCGGCGGCCCTCCTGGCTGTCAAGGAGGTCGGCGACTACGAGGCATCCTACGTCCCCTCGGTCGCCGACTTTCACCGGCTCGATCCCCGTTTCCGGCTTCCCGACTCGGCCTGGGAGACGTTGCCCGACTATCACGGCTTCGGCTTCGCCGTCTTTCAACTCCGGCCCGGTCGGGGGACGCAACGGGTCCACCCGATCGCTTACCGATATCCCGCCGAGAGCCCGGAGGAGTTGTTCTTCCCGACGGTCCACGTCCATGACGGGGGGCACGCCGAGCGCCGGGCCGGCTTCGACCACGAGCTCTATGCCCAGGCGTCCTGGCCGACCCCGGATCGGGATTCGGCCTGGAGGATCGGATCGCTGCTGCCCGGCTGTATGATGGATATCGGGCGGTCGCAAGGGCTCGTCGCCCCGGAGGTTCCGCTCCGTCGGGTGGCGCTACATGGGGACTATCCCAATGCGGACGTCGTGGCCCTGGGGTGCGAACGAGGGATGCGGGCCGAGGCACGGCCCGTCCGGGTCGGCTCCCGCTCCGTCCGGCCGATCAGGTGGAAGGAATTCGAGCGGCGTGGTCAGATGCATGACGACGGGTCCTACTGACTTTCGGCCACGATCGCCGGGCGACCCGTTGCATTGACCGATGTGAGGAAAGGGGTCCGAGTTAGGAAAAGGGTCCGGAACCGAAAGTCTGAATTGGTTCCTGGCCCTTATGATGCACGGGGATCAAAGGCCGTTGGTCCTCCTGGCGCCTGCCTGGCGGTACTTCGGCGTCCGGCCTTGCCCGGATGCCGAAGGGGTGGTCATCCACAGTCCTCGGCACCGGATCGTGCCTCTGGGTCACAGCCTGGAGCTTTGCCGCCGGTGCCCTGGACTTCGCCTCGTGATCACCGGTGGCGAGCATCGGCTGAACGGCCCGGCCGGCCGAGCCGCGTTGTCCCGGGCGATTGAGGATCTGGTGGGGCTACTTCCATGTCATCCAGGCCATCATGGCCCTGGTTCGGGCTACGCGGGTGGCTCCCTGAGCGAGTAGCTGGTGCTCCGCCCCCCGGCGGCGTCTCTGGCCAAAATCCCCCGTCTGACCAGGTCGTTGATGTCGCGGCCGGCCGTGTCCTGCGAGCATTTGGCGAGTTTCGCCCATTTTGACGAGGTGAGTTTGCCCTCGAAGCCGTCCAGCAGGCGGTTGATGACCTTCCGCTGCCGGTCGTTGAACGCCTCCCCGGCGTGAGCCTCCCAGAACCGGGCCTTCCGGAGGACGTTCGCCAGGGTGGCCTCCGCGCCGTCGAACGCCCGGTCGAGGCAGCCGAGGAACCAGCGCATCCAGGGGGTGACGTCGAGGGTGCCCTTCTGAGTCCGTTCGAGGACGTCGTAGTAGTCGTCCCGTTCGAGCCGGATCTGGGCGGACATGCTGTAGAAGCGTTTCGGGCTCTGCTCGGAGCGAGCGAGGGCCAGGTCGGCGATGGCGCGGGCGATCCGGCCGTTGCCGTCGTCGAAGGGATGGATCGTGACGAACCACAGGTGCGCCATCGCGGCTCTGAGGACCGGGTCGGTCGTCTCCGGCCCAGTGCACCAGCCCAGGAACTGCGACATTTCCGCCGGCAGTCGGTCGGCGCCGGGGGCCTCGAAGTGGACCCGCTCCTTGCCCGCCGGCCCCGAGACGACCTGCATGGGGCCAGTGCGGTCGTCCCGCCAGGCACCGACTCGGATCTTCCGCATGCCGCTGCGGCCGGTCGAGAATAGGGCGGCGTGCCAGACGAACAGGCGTTCCTCGGTCAGCGGGTCCTGGTACTTCTGGGTGGCGTCGAGCATCATCTCGACGACGCCCTCGACGTTGCGGTCGGCAGGAGTCAACGCGCCGATATCCATC
>DAIDJI010000575.1 GCA_027451455.1 Planctomycetales bacterium
CTCCCGCCTCGGTCGAGGACGGCCTTGAGCGTCGGCAGGGCGCCTCGGATCCGACGGTCGTCGGCCACCTGGCCGTCGGATGTCTGCGGAACGTTGAAGTCCACGCGGACCAGCACCTTCTTGCCGGCCACGTCAATGTCGCGAACCGATTGCTTCGACATGCGAATCCCCCGGGGTGCAGGGTATCGGCGCGCGGCGGTCCGCCCGCGAGCGCCCTGCCCCGATTCGGGCCAGGGGTTCGCGGGAGGGCCGCCGGGCCGAGACCGATCAGAGCGAGCCCAGCTTCGTCAACAGCTCGGCGGTCCGGTTGGAGTAGCCCCACTCGTTGTCGTACCAGGCGATCACCTTCACCATGTTGTCGATCACCAGCGTCTGGTCGGGCATGAAGATGCACGAGTGCGGGTTGCCGACGATGTCGCTGGAGACCAGCGGGTCGGTCGCATACTCGACGATCCCCTTCATCGGCCCCTCGGCCGCGGCCTTCATCGCGCTGTTGATCTGGTCCTTGGTGACCGGCGACTTCATCGTGGCCGTGAGGTCCGTCACCGAGCCGACCGGCACCGGGACCCGGAGCGAGAAGCCGGTGAGCTTCCCCTTCAGCTCGGGGATCACCAGGCCCACCGCGACCGCGGCACCTGTCTTCGACGGGATGATGTTCACCGCCGCCGCCCGGGCCCGATACGGATCCTCGTGGATCTGGTCGGCAACCCGCTGGTCGTTGGTGTAGGCGTGGACCGTCGTCATCAGCCCCTTCTCGATTCCGAAGGCGTCGTTGAGCACCTTCGTCATCGGGGCCAGGCAGTTGGTCGTGCAGGACGCGTTGGAGATGATCCGGTGGTTCTTGTTCAGGATGTTGTCGTTGACGCCCAGAACGATCGTGGCGTCCAGGTCGTCCTTGGCCGGGGCCGAGAGGATCACCCGCTCCGCACCGGCGTCGATGTGCTTCTGAAGTGAGGCCCGATTCGTGAACCGGCCGGTCGACTCGAGCGCCACCTGGCAACCGAGCTTCTTCCAGGGAAGTTCGCCCGGATCCTTCTCGGTGGTGATCGGGATTTCCTTGCCGTTGACGATGATGCTCTTCTCGCGGGCCTCGACGGTCCCCTTGAACCGTCCCTGCACGCTATCATACTTCAGGAGCAATGCGAGGTGCTTGGGATCCGACAGGTCGTTGATCGCCACCACGTCGAAGTCGCCCGGCTTCTCGGCCAGGACGCGGAAGACCAGGCGGCCGATGCGTCCAAATCCATTGATGCCCACGCGTAACGCCACGTCAGACCTCCTCGTACGGGGATTCGGGGATCGGGGGTTGTGCGGTCGGGCGGAAGGCCCCGGCTCGCGGGTAAGATAGCAGATCGCCGCCTCGTTTCGTAGCACCCGCCGCCGGGTCATCCGGTCGGGGTCGGGGGCTCTCGGCACGCGGCGAGGAAGGAGGGGCAGGGAATCGGACGCTCGCACGGTCCCTCTCGGCGACCGAATGCGCTTTCGTCCCGCTCCGCCTGATTTCAGCGAATTCTCTGGGGATTGGCAAGGACCCGCCGCCGGTCGAACGGCCAGCCGGCCCCAGGAGCCCCGGCGACGATCAGCCGGCGTCGCCCTTCGGCTCCGGGCAGGCCAGCATCTCGGCCATCGCGTCGGCGACCTTGTTCCAGTCGGAATCGGCCACCGAGGCGCGACGGCGCTTCGCCTTCTCGAGGTCGTGGTCGGCCATCGCCTGGTCCAGCTTCTCCAGGAACTCGTCGTGCGTCTCGGCCGTGAGAATCAGGTCGCCATACGGCTCGAACGCCGGGAGCCTGGCGGCGACCAGCGGAAACCCCAGGCAGAGATATTCCTTCAACTTGGTCGGGTTGCAGAGCCGGTTGAATTCGTTGCGCAGGAAGGGAATGATTCCCACGTCAAAGTGGGCAACATAGGAGGGCATATCCTCGGGCAGAAGCTGGGGAATGTGGACCACGTTCGGCTCGGCCTTGACCCGGGAGAGGTCGAGCTGCTCGGGGCCGATCAGCAGGAGTGTCGCCGGCGCGATCCGGCGGGCGATCTTGATGAGTAACTCCTTGTCCATCCGGTAGTCGTCCATGCCCCCGAAGAACCCGACGATCGGCCGCTTCAGGTCGCGGATCGCCGTCGGGGCCGGCGGGCGTTCGCCCTCCAGCGGGCGCGCGGTCGTGTAGGCCTGGTAATCGACACCGTGTCCGAGGAACCGGGCGTCCTCCGTCAGCCCCTGCTCCTGATCGAGCAATGCCTGGCTAATGTAAGCCGCGTGGTCACAGAGCTTCAGGAGCCGGCGCTCCAGCCCGCCGACAACCTGCGGGTCCGACTCGGGCATCGTCGAGAAGTCGTCGCAGCGGTCGAAGACCACCTTCGTCCAGGAGAGGCGTTCGGCGGCGGGGGTCATCGTCGGCATCGAGACGCAGACGGATGGCCGCCGCATCCCCAGCCATCGCCGGACCAACCGCACCTGTGCCGCCAGCAGCCAGCCGTTGACCTCGATCATCCGGGGCGTATACGAGGGGACAAACAGGGGTGTATAGATCCACATCCCCGTCGCCGGGTCGCGGCGCAGGCCCTTGACCAGGCTCTTGATCTTCCGCTGATACCGCCGCCAGGCAATCTCGGTCCGGCCGGGGACCGGCATCCGCATCCCGATGCTGTTGATCCAGACCGTCGGCACGCGGCGGGCAATCCGGGTCGCCATCCGGACCGACGCGTGCCCCCGGTTGTGATACCACCAGTCGACGTTACCGAACCAGACAACCCCATCGCATCGGGAGGGGTCGGCGGAAGTGCCCGAACGGGTCGAGCCAGGGGTCGTCGCTTCCGGGCTACCGGCGATCAGATGAGACATCGACATACTCTCGGTGGCCATCTCGACGGGGATCTCGGAAAGGCGGGCGGGGCATGCGTCGCGGGCAGGAGCCAACACACCCTGATCAGTGTGGGTCCGTGATCCCCAATTCCTCTCGACGTGCTTAATCTACCATCTGGCGGCCACAAGGAACAAGAGAAGTGGCATCGCGGCAACGCAGGAGGCCCCTCGCCCGCGCGATCGCCGCGAAGGATGGACGAAACTTCCCGGTACCCTATAGAATTTCTATGCTCGCGCCCGCCGCTCTCCGAGGGCGACGATGGGGCGATCGTCCCGTCGCCGGTCGGAGCCGTCCCGGATCCGGTCCCTGCGATACGCGACGGGTTTTTCTCCCGAGGACATCGATGATCATCTCCCAGACCCCCTATCGGGTGAGCTTCGCGGGCGGCGGAACCGACCTGCCCGCCTTCTACCGGAAGGAGCCGGGGGCCGTCCTGAGCGTCGCGATCAATCACCACATGTATGTGACGATCCACGATCGCTTCGAGCCCACCATCCGCGTCAGCTACTCGAAGACCGAGACCGCGACCAGTCTGGACGAGGTGCAGCACGACCTGGTTCGCGAGGCCATGCGCCTGGTGGAGATCGACGACCCGCTCGAGATCACCACGATCGGCGACGTTCCGGCCGGAACCGGGATGGGATCCAGCAGCAGCCTGACTGTCGGACTGCTCAACGCCCTGCACGCCTACCGCAACCGGGTTGTCGGGTCCCCCACCCTGGCCGAGCAGGCCTGCCGGATTGAGATCGACATCCTGAAGAAGCCGATCGGCCGCCAGGACCAGTACGCCGCGGCCTTCGGCGGGATTAACTACATCCGCTTCAATCCCGACGATACGGTGGATGTCGAGCCCGTTCCCTGCCGGGCCGAGACCCTGGCCGAGCTGGAGAAGCGGGTCCTGCTGTTCTTCACCGGCCAGACCCGCGACGCCAACGAGATCCTCGGGCGCCAGACCAGCGGGACGGGTGACCGGATGGAGGTCCTCCGCCAGATGCGCGACCTGGCCGGCCAGATGCGACTGGCTCTGACCGGCGACGGCGACCTCGACCGCTTCGCCGAACTGATGGAGGAGGGCTGGCAGCTCAAGCGATCGCTCGGGTTTGGAATCAGCAACAACCGGATCGACGAGATGTACGAAACAGCAAGAAAGGCCGGCGCCGTCGGCGGCAAGCTCCTGGGTGCGGGCGGCGGCGGCTTCCTGCTGCTGATGGCGCCGCCCTGGCGGCACCGGGCGATCCGCGAGGCCCTGACCCGTCCCCGCGAGATCCCGTTCAAGATCGTCCGCCACGGCAGCCGGATCATTTTTATCCAGAACTAATCGACCCGGCCG
>DAIDJI010000576.1 GCA_027451455.1 Planctomycetales bacterium
GTTTTTGCGCCGTCTCGCCCAGCTCGACCACCAGCCGCTTCTCGGCGGCCGGGAGCCCGGCGAAGGTATGAACGGCTTGAGGGTCCTGCCGCATCAACCGGGAGAACCGCGATTCCAGTAGCGCCTCGGCCGGCTGCTCGACCTTCCGACCGGCGAGGGCGAGGTCGTCGCTTTGGCGAACGAGTTGTTCGAGCGTCTCGTTGGCGTCGAGCCTCGGAAAGAGCCGGCGCGCCCCCGCGCTCGCTCCGTCGCCGCCGATCTCTCGGGCGACGTTCTTGCCGCCAGCCTTCGCCTCGGCGATCACCTGCTGCATCAGGTCATCGAGCCAGGCCACCTTCCCCGCCCACGCCGGCCCGGCAAGTGTCGCGACCGCCAGCATCGCCACCGCGACGGCCCCGACGCTCCGACCTCGGAGATTCCCGTTCATTTGTCCTGGCCCCCGGTTTCCCGCCCTAGTCCGTATCCGTTCATTCCACTCATTGATTCGTCGGCCGCATTCCGATATCGTTCCGGAAAGGCCCATCGCCAACCGTCGCTTCCGACAGGGATTCGCCCTATGGTTCCGAACGCGAAGATCAACGACGGAAACTCGAAGACCCGGATCCGAATGCTGGCGATCTTCTTCTCCGCCGCGATCATTCTCCCTATCAATGTCGCCCGGATTTCCCAGCCCACCTCAGAGATGGCCCACGCCTGGACCCTGGCGACCGCCTGCGCCCTGAGCGGACTGGCAGCCTGGTTTGCCTATCACCTCGTCAGTCGGGAGAACAACGGGCTCGGTGTCCTCGTCCTGGGCCTGTACGACCCCGTGCGCCCTACAGAGTCCTTCGGGTCCGCGCTTGCCTTTCTTCTATCGATCCACCTCACGATCGGACTGATCATCGGCCTCTCGGCCCGGGCCATCCGGACGCGGAAGAGTCGCCCCAAGGTTGCCGACCGCGAGCCGATGTACGATCCCCAGATCGACCCGGTCGCCTGATTCACTCCCCTCCCGCCGCGGGATTCGGCCGACGGCTCCGGAGATGCTCCTCCATCTTCTGGAACCCGACAACCCCCACGCCTGCCTGGACCATCTGCGCCGAGAGGTATTTCAGGCCTCGCTCGGGAGGGATCCGGAAGACGACCTCGACCCCGTCCTTGAGGAATCGGACGGGCCGCCAGCTCGTCAGCCGCATCCCGGCGCGCTCGCAGAGCGGACCAGCCATCTCCGAGAGACGGCCCAGGCTCAGCCGGGGCAGCGCCTCGGGCATCCGACGGAGCACCCGATACACGCCGCCCGCGGATCGAACCGCCCACCACCGCGCCATCCGTTCCGTCGCGGATGACGCCCCCTCGACGGCCGACCTGACTCCGGCGCGGGCTGCCGCCTTTACCTCCGACCTTGCTGCTTCCGCCGCCAGCGCTCCTTCCGGCTGCATCGCCGTGAGACTCAGCACGTCGGCGATGGCGAAGCAGCCGTCGATCATCGCCCAGGTCAGCTCGCCGGATGTCGGTGCGTATCCCTGCCGCATCACATTACCCAGGTGAACCACGTCGTACAGCGGGAGGAATTGATAATAAGCGAGCGATCCATCGTCCAGGCTTGCCACCCGTTCTAAACCATCCTCGCGGATCGTTCGGATGGTCGCCTGCCCGTTCTCGCCGACCATGGATAGCGCCGAAAGTGCGACCGCCTCGCGGAACGACCGGCGGTCCTTCGCCTGCAAGAACGCGATCGTCTCGGGTCCGACATCGGCGCGGGCGATTGACGGGATCGCCGCCGTGCCATACTTGCGGAGCACCTCACGGAAGTCGGGGTCGGTCGCGTACTTGTCAAGGATCGCCAGAGCCATTGGCCCGTGCTCGGCGAGGGCGAGGGTCGCCTGCCGACGGAGGGTCGCGTCGACGAAATCGCCGAAGACGACATCGGCCGCGTCCGGCCCTGCGCGTCGGAGGGCCTGCTCGCCCGCCTCCCCCTGCTCGACCACCAGCCGCAATCCCCGGGGACTCCCGCCCACCGCCTCGGCCAATCCGGCCGCCGCGACATGCCGCAGGTGTCCGGCCACCGCCTCGGGACGCTGGGTCTGGAGCATCACGTCGAGGTGGTCAGCGTTGACGGCCAGCACGATGAGCGCCTGGTCAATCGGCATCGCCTCGCCCATCGCTTCCAGAACCGGCCCGTAAAGGCCGACCAGCGCGAAGCCCTCCAGCCCCTGCCCGCGAAACGCCTCCAGTGCCATCGGGCCGAAGTGTTCCAACGTCCGAAGCGCCGATCGCAGTTCGGAGGCGCCTTTTTCGAGGCTGATAAACGCCAGGGCGGTCAGCGCATCGGTCAGGGCCCGGCTATCGTCCTTCATCCGATCGATCAGGGCGACGACACCATCGGGCTCGGCCAGGATCAGCGGAAGGGCCGCGGGAAATCGCGCCGCGGCTCGTCGCTGCGTGGGTGAGAGTGCCGCCAGTTCCGCGATCAGGATGCCACGGTCCGTCTCGTCACCGCGCTTCAGGCCGAAGTATTCGCGCCAGTGCAGCAGAAGGTCAGCTGCGGCGTCGGTCCCCAGGATCTCTCGCAGCCGTTTGAAGTCGGCCGGATACTTTTCGTAGAGGACCAGCGCTTCCATATCCAGACGGTCGAGCAGGACGAGCCCGCGCTCGCCGTCGGTCCGGTCGATCGCCTCGGCGTTCCGGCCGAATCGCTCGGCCAGCCGGGTGACCATCGCGCGGACCCTGGGCGAGGCGTCCCGATACCGATCGACCAGCGGCCTCGGTTCGCTCGCGACCACCGGAATGGCGGCCCTCCCCGTCGTCAATGGCCGAGCGGGCTCCTGGTCCGGCCCTACGTTCGAACGGGCCGCCAGCTTGAGCAATGCCCCCAGCGAGGCCAGCAGCATGACCAAGGCGAAGGTCCGCTTCATCGACTGTCCCCGTTCCTCAGTCAAATCGGGTGCCGCCTTCCCTCTCAACCTTCCCTCCATTCTAACGTCGGAATCGGCCTCACTGCCGCTCGCCCTTAAGAATCCGTCGACCCCCGGCCCCGAGAAGCGGTAGTTCCCTCCAGGCCAGGTCTGCCGAAAACTGCTTTTTATCCTGCGTGCATCATTGTAGAGGACGGTTGGCGGAATACGGAGCCATTTGATGATTGTACTCAATCTATCCTGCGTGGTGTTGTTTTTCGGGTGTCGATTTCGGAGGGGAGAAGATCAGGCGGTCGTCATAGGGCGGCGTGGAGCATCCGGATACTCTGACATTCCGGGAGCAAGGCGCGGGGATCGGTCGTCTCGCTCTGAGAAGGAGAGCGGTCGAGGACCTCGAACGACCGGTTGAGCCGCATGCGGATGGCGTTGGCCCGATCGATTGTCGCGGCTGGAGCAGCGATGGGGGCCGGAATTCAGTGTTTCGGCGATTCGGAGGCCTTCGCCCTTGGCGATAGAGAATCGCCTCGAAATTCCGGCCGCGGCCGGGTGTCGCGGAGACGGGTCTGTTTGGTTTCGACGGTTTCTCGGATGTGTGCCGCCTGCTTTCGATATTTCTCGGCATCGGCCTTTCGGTCCATCCGCTCGAGCATCGCCGAGTAGCGATCGGCACAGGCGGCCAAATCGAGATTCTGATCGGGGTCGAACCGCTCGTAGATCCGGAGAGCGCGGCGATAGAGTTGGTCCGCGTCGTGGAACTTCCGTTGCTCGGTGCAGACGCCCGCCAGCTCGTCGATCGTGGCGGCGGTTTGCACGTGGCCCGGGCCGATCTCGCGCTCCTGAATCTCCAGAGCCCGGCGCAAGAGGATTTCGGCCTTGTTGAAATGTTCTTCAGCCATGTGGATGAGGGCGAGGGTGTAGAGGCTCTGAAAGACGAGATCGGCCCGGACCTTCGGGTTCGACTCACGTACCTTCAGCGCCCAGGTGGCGAGCGGTTCGGCGTCGGCGTATCGCCCCTGGTGATACAGCACCCGGGCCAGCTTGGTGTAGCTGCTGGCGAGGAGCCGCTGGTCCTCCATCGAGTAAGGGCGGATGACCTCGATGGCGTTGCGGAACCGATCTTCGGCCTTCTGGTAGTCGCCCCGGCTCAGGTACACCTCCCCTCGGTTGTCGTGGTAGAGCCAGTCCCGAAGGACGCCGATCGGAATGTCGTCGGCGAACGCCGTCGCTCCGAAAAGGAGCGGGGCGGCCAGGCAGGCCGCCCACAGAATTACGGGCCGAATTCGCATCGGGGGCCTCCC
>DAIDJI010000577.1 GCA_027451455.1 Planctomycetales bacterium
CAGAGCGTGCTCGCCAGCGCCGGCAGCGCCGCCGGCAGCACCGCCCTGGTGCTGCCCGACGCCACCCGGATCACCCTGCTCGGCCTCTCCAGCCTGCCGGCCAGCGCCATCGTCAGAATCGAGCCGAGAACGAACGCGGCGATCGCCAGCATCGGCCGAGAAAGCAGGCGGGTCGGCATCTCGAGTCGGGTCCTTTCCGTGTCGGCCGCAGCGCGGCCGGGCGTCGGGCTCGGGGATTCCCGATCCCGGATTCCCGATCAGGGGCGCCGGATCCCAACCAGGGATTCCGGTTTCCCGACCAGCGTCCCGGATCAAGGACTCCAGAACCTTTGAATCGGGAATCTGAAATCGGGAATCCGGGATCGCGCAGGCTGTCGGCCGTTGGGATGGTTTCACGAGGCGGCCGCGCCGGCGACCGGCCGCCTTCGGCGTCCTCGGCCCCAGGCGTCGCGGTCGGCGAATTCGATCAGTCGGCCGACCATCGCCGCGTCGACCCGAGGGCAGGGGAGGTCGGGGACGGCGGCGCGGGTGTTCGCGGCGTCGAACCGGGGCTCCGTGGCCCAGTATAATTCATATTGGGCCACGAACTCGTAGAACTGTGCCTCAAATTCGTTGCGGTCGGCCGCGTCAAGACCGCCGGGCCCGACGAAGGTGACGCCGCTGTAGCCGAAGTGCGCGGCCATCGCCTCCTCCAGCTCGCGCGCCGTGACGGGCCGCTCCGGGGCCAGGTGGTAGGTCTTCCCGTGGTGCTCGGGCCGCACGACGATCGAGGCGATCGCCGCGGAAACCCAGTCGACCGGGACGAGGTTGCGCCGCTCGTCGCCGGTCAGATCGAGGCGGATCGGCAGGAGGATTCGGCCCTGGGCGTCTCGGGCAGCATATCGGCTCATCAGGGCAACGAATTGCAGGTAGCGGTAGAGGCCGTGGTAGGTCGAGGTGTACCCGGTGGTTGAGTCGCCGACAATCACGGCCGGACGGTAGATCGTGACCCCGCCGGGGAAGTCGGCAGCGGCAGCGCGGACCAGGCCCTCGGACTCCGCCTTGGAGGCCTCGTAATCGTTGCGGAACCCGTCCGAGGGGACCGGCTCGCCCTCGAGGACCAGGTCGTCGCGCCGGCCGCAGACATAGGCGGTTGAGACGTGGTGGAGCTCGGCGATGCCCGCGGCCCGGCAGACCTCCAGGACGTTCGCCGTCCCGCCCAGGTTCGTGCGCCAGGGGTCGCCGGCGCGGTCGGCGCCCTGGAAGGTCAGGCTGGCTCCGTTGTGGAGGACCGCCCGGCAGTGGCGGGAGAGCCATCGGATCGCGTCTCTGTCGAGACCCAGCCCGGGGGCCGTCAGATCGCCGTCGAGGAGATACGGCCTCGACATCGGCCGGCCTGTGATCGCCTCCCAGTCGGAAAGGATTTCGTCCACGCGGGCCTCGGCCGATCGACGACGGTCACCGCGCACGAGGACAGCCATCGAGGCCCCCCGCGCGGAGAGGTCGCGGAGCAGGTAGCGGCCCAGCAGACCCGTCGCCCCGGTCAGCAGGATCATCTCGCTCACGAATGCAGACCCTCCTCGGTTCGAATCCTGTCCGCAAGCGACTCGGCGGCCGGACAAGCGGCCAGGTCGACGCAACTCCGAGACCCGTCCGACGCACCGGCCAGGTGCCGGTCCAGCCCGAGCAGCCGCTCCCCATACCGGCAGAACGCCTCAAGATCCACGTCCACCTCACGCCCGTTCGGCCAGAGCAGCCGATAACCGGCAACGGGCCGATCCTCCCGCCGGCGGTCTCGCATCGCGTCCCGCCGGAACCGCACCGTGATCATCCGAGATACCAACCGTCTCCCTCCCTCATCACTTCCACCCCGGGCGAAGACATTCTGATTTGCCAGCACATCTCCGGTTGTCTACTCCTCAATGCTCAACCGTCCCGAGAGACGATCGCGCTTGTCCCCGCGATCGGGCTGCAGTGAGGCACCCATCCGACCCAGGGCGGCGACGAACCCCGCGCCGTCGTGAGGCAGGAGCGCGGGGACGCGGCGTCGGTAGTCGAGGTACGGCTCGCCAAAAAGCTGGATCAGTTTCCGCTCCTCAACCGGGATGCCAACCCAGAGGTACGCCGTCGCCGCGAGGAAGAGCGTCAATCGATCGAGCGAGAGCGTCGGACCCAGCACGAAGATCGCCAGCAGCCCGGTGTAGATCGGGTGGCGAACGCATCCGTAGATCCCACCGGTCCGCAATCTCGGCGTGCCGGCCGTGCGTTCCGAGACCGGGATCGCTCCGACAAGCTGCGCCCAGCCGAGGAACTCGAAGAACCCCAGCCTCACCAGCATCCCGAGGATCACCGCCGCCGGCACCGCGAAGATCGCCCCGCGGATCGCCGCCTCGGCCCACTCTGGTAGCTCAACCGGCGGTCTCCAGATCATCCGACCCGTCGATTGCCAGAATCCCATCATCAGGAAGAGCGCCGTCCCGGTCGCCATCAAGAAAAGCGTCCGGATCGCCGCCGCCGGAACGACCCTTCGCATCTTCGCCTGAACGCCCACCTGCGCCAGCGACGAATGCATGAGCCCGAACAGGAAAAACAGCCCGACGTCCCACAGACAACGCCCCATCGCCGATCCAATCCCGAGGTCGACCCACGGCCATCCGAGCCGCCGCGCCACCGGGTCGAGCGAGGCGTCCTGCTCCACCCAGACGAAGAACAGCAGTGCCGGGATCACGCCAAAGACCAGGTTCGCGCCCAGCCACATCAGCCGGGCCGGCCAGGAAAGCTCCTCGTTGATCCTTGCGTCGGATTCCGCGAATAGACTCATGATGCAGGCGCAGGCAGGTTTGATTTCGACACGAATGGTGGCACCGCTGGTCCCGATCAGCCGCGCCGGTAGGTATCCGGAAACCCATTCCGCCATGGGAACGAGCCGAATCGCGGTAGACCAACCGGCAAATTCGGCGCCAAACACACAGTCTATCGGCAAATTGTGAAAGGATGAACCGTGGTTTGGGAAGGGCTCGCCGTCTGGGTTGGCCGGAGTCCTGTCTCGTCCACGGTCGTTGCTGGAGATAAAATGGCAGGGAACGGACGAGTTCTCACGTCCCCGATGGAGCCCATGCCATGACCACTGCCGCTGTCGCCGAGGAGTCACGGCTTTACACGCCCGAGGATCTGCTCTCGCTGCCGGATAGCAAGAGTTATGAACTGGTCGATGGACGACTCATGGAGCGGCACATGGGAGCCGAATCAAGCTCGGTCGGAGGCCGGCTCTTCCTGCGAATCGGAATGTTCAACGAGGAACATCGCCGAGGAACGGTCTTCCCGGCCGACAACGGCTACCAGTGTTTCGCTCATTCCCGGAAGCTGGTCCGACGGCCTGACGTCTCGTTTGTGAAGGAAGAGCGATTGCCCGGGGATCGCCTGCCTACCGGATGGATCCGGATCGCGCCCGATCTGGCCGTCGAGGTCATCGCGCCGAAGGACAGGGCCGAAGAACTCCAGGCAAAGCTCGAGGATTACCGGAAGGCACGCGTGCCGCTGGTCTGGGTGATCTATCCTCAGGCGCGAGTGGCGATGGTCTACCGCCCCGACGGCCCTCCGACGGAGCTGAGCGAACACGACGAGCTGACCGGTGAGGACGTCCTGCCCGGGTTTCGGTGCCCGCTCCGCGAGATCTTGCCGCCGGCGCCGGCGGCCGGGGCCGCGGACAACGCGGCCGACTAAACGGGGCGGTCCGGGAATACCTGTCCCAAGAACGGCCCGGCGCGCAGTCTCCTTTCTTATGGACACCAGCGGACCCGACAACCCGGGTGCTGGCCCCAACTGGGGGGCGCTGCTGGCGACCCATCGCGGGCGCCTCCGGCGGATGGTGGCGCTCCGGCTGGATCGTCGACTGCGCGGACGGATCGACCCCTCCGACGTGATCCAGGAGGCGTACCTCGAGGCGACTGGCCGTCGCGACGATTACGAGCGGCAGGACGATCCGATGCCGCCGTTCCTCTGGCTGCGGTTCCTGGTCCTTCAGCAATTGCAGCTCGTGCATCGGAAGCAACTCGGAACCCGGGCGCGCGACGTGGCGCGGGAGGTCTCGATCCACGCCGTCGCCCCACATGGGACGACCTCGGCGGCCCTGGCCGAGCGGCTGCTCGGCCGGGAGTCGCGCGCCAGCGAGGCGGCGATCCGGGCCGAGCGGAAGCG
>DAIDJI010000578.1 GCA_027451455.1 Planctomycetales bacterium
AGCAGCTTGCGCAGGTCGGCCGGCTCCTGACCGGGATCGTCCACGAGATCCGCGGTCCGCTCTCGGTGATTCGGGGGAATGCGGAACTGCTCCGAATGGAGGCCGCCGCCGCCGAGCAGGTGCAGTGGATCGAATCAATCATCCGGAGCACCCGGCTGCTCCAGGTTCGGCTCGATCACCTGATGGCAGCGGTCCGCGACACCTCGGGCGAGCCCCAGGTGATCGACGCCTCGGCGATCGTTCACGAGTCGGTCGACCTGTTCCTCAAGGGGCTCCCGCCCGGCGATCGGTCGTCCCAGGTCGAGATCGAGTCGATCGAGCCGCCTCCCCGGATCCGGTGCGACCCGGGCCGGCTGATGCAGGTGCTGCTCAACCTCCTGAGCAACGCCCGAGAGGCCATCCACCGCGACTCGGGCGAGGGACAAATCCTCGTCCGGATCGGCCGAACCCACGAGGAGGGGAGGTCGTGGGCAACGATCGAGGTCGTTGACAGCGGGCCCGGCATCCCGGAAGAATTCCTCAACCGAATCTTCGAACCGTTCTTCACAACTCGACGCGAGGGAACCGGCTACGGCCTTTATCTCGCCGCCCAGATCCTCCAGGAGCAGTCGGGCGGCCTCGCCGCCCGGAACAACCGCGACCGGGGCGCCACCTTCATCCTCCGGCTGCCCGAGGTCGACGGCGAGGCCGACCGCCGCGACCAGCCCCTACCCCCCCGGTGATCCCGCGTGAGCGACCCCAGCCCGCCCGGCCGACGCCCAGGTCTCCGGCGTCGACGGCCAAACCGGATGCGGAAAGGGGTCGGGGATGCGGAAAGGGGTCTTTCGGCTCCTGACCGCTTTGAAATGCTACATCCTCGGGGGATCTCGACCACCCTCCCTCCTCGAACGATTTGCCGCGAGACCCCGTGGAGACATGGTTGCGGACCTGTTAGGTTGGTCCATGACGGATGAATTCGAGGCGCCTCGAACGGCCGCGCCTGCCGGGTCGATGCGCTGCTTGAAGCGGCCTCCACGATGATCAACGTCGCGTCCCCCGACGAAGACTAACTCCGAGACCCGAGCGACTCGGATCCGCGCCTCGTCCTCGGCCGGCTCGCGCGCGAACGGCTCACCCAACACCTGCGACGGGCCCGGCGATGGATCGCGTCTCGCCGGATCGATCCGGCGATCTTCTCGGAGGAAGACGCGATCCAGCAGGCGATGATCCATCTCCATCGCCGCCTCCTCTCGGAAGGCCCCCTCCCCATCGACCCGGACACGCTCCACCGCCGATTCCTCCGGACCCTGAAGCAAGTCATCATCGACGAGAACCGCCGTCAGCATGCAAGCAAGCGTGGCGATGGGGGGGGGGGGTAGACTTTCGCTCGACGTGCTGGAAGCGGCGGGCTTCGACCGGATCGATCCCCGGGCGCCCGAGCCTCCCGAGATCGCGGGCCGTTCGGAGGAGGTCCGAAGGATCCTCGACTTCCTCGGCCGGCGGGATCGGACGCTGCGCGCGCTCGCGGTCATGAGGATCAAGGGATATACGAATGAGCGGATCGGCGGGGTGCTCGGTGTCTCGACCGCCACCGTGGAGCGGAAGCTGGGGCGGGTCCGATCGCTGCTGGAGGAGTGGTACGGAGGGCAGAAGTGAGCATTCGACTGTCCGAGATTTTTAACGCGATCCGAGATCGACACTTGCGGCGGAGTACCGGGGACCCGACGGAAGAAAACGGAAGATTGTTGAGGGGCATCCGGCCTTTTTTACGGAATAGATAGGTAGAGGGAGTGGGATTCGAGTCGCCACGCGGATGGGGTCGCGGTCCCGAGAATGGGGCCGCGTCCCGGGCTCGTGGGGATGATGGGTCGACTTCCGCTCGCCTTCTTCCTTTTCTCGTCGCATTCGCAACGTTCGTACTCGATCGCGAGATTCGATCCTCGCTCGGGGCCCTCGTGGCCGCGATCGGGCCCGCCGCTCGATCAGGCCGATGGGGCCCGCGTTCACCGTCCGCACACACCCGGGATGATCGTTCCGCCGACCGCAGGGGATGCACCATGAGCCGTCGCCGCGCCGCCCGCCGCCCGCGCCCCGAACTGAAGCTGCACGTCGAGCCGCTGGAGGACCGCCGGCTGCTCAGCGCCGACGGGCGACGGCCCCGGCAGGCGGCGGCCCCGCTGGCGATCGAGTCGCTGCTTGATGTCCGTACCGATGCTCCGTCCTTCGCGCGGGAACTGGCCGCGCATCCCGGGAAGGCGGCCGACCTCGGGCTCGGCGCCCTGGCGGGGGCGCTTCGCCGGCACGAGGGGTTCGCCGTCCGGCACGGGTGGGCCGCCGAACTGAACCAGGTCCTCGACGCGCACCCGCATTACGCCAAGGCCCACCATCTGACCGGTCTGACGTCCCACCTCGACACGCACGCCACGGGGCCGATCGCGCCGGTTCCCCTCGCCGCGCCCGTTCAGGTCACCCCGACCGCGGGACCGGCGACTCCGGCGCCACAGCCAACGACACCACCGCCACCCGCTCCGCCGATCGTCGCGCAGGACCCCCAGTCGGTCTCCGTCGGGGGCTATCTCGACGTGACCCTGCCGAACCTCGGCCTGGGCAGCGCCGGGCTGACCTACACGATCACGCCCCAGCCGCTCCCGGCGAACATGACGTTCAACCGAGGGACCGGCGAATTGACCTTCGCTCCCGCTCCCGGGCAGGTCGGGACGTATGATTTTTCGGTCGCCGTCGGCGGTGGAACGCGGCCCGGCACGGTCGTCGTCCCGGTGACCGTGACCGATCCGCCGGTCCTCTCGACCGAGATCTCCGGCCAGGTGGTCGGTGCCCAGGGCGAGCCGCTGGCCGGCATGCCGGTCTCGATCGGGACGGTGACCGCCGTCACGAACGCCGAGGGGGACTTCACGCTTGGTAGCGTCCCGACGAATCCGGGCCCGATCAGCGCCGGCGGGTCGGTGGCCCAGTCCGAGAACCGCCTGCCGCTAACGGCTCCGGTGCCGCAATTGCTCGGCCACTCGATCTACATGGGCCGGAACAATACACTGCCGAAACCGCTGATCCTCCCCACGGTGGACTGGTCCAGCCCGTCGAGCTTCCAGCAGTCGAGCGCCTCGGAGCCCGTGAACGTCACCAACCCGGCCATCCCTGGGCTCGGAATCGAAATACCGGCGAATCCAGTCCCAGGCGCCGCGCCCGCCAGCGGAACTCTTCAGGTTGCCGAGATCCCCGCGGCACTGGCGGGGCAGCACCTCCCGCCGGGGGTCAGTGCCGACCTGTATCTGGTTCGAGGCGCCGGCAAGAACCTGCCTCGCTCGGCCTACGCCACTTTCCCCGGCGGTCCCGGGCTTGCTCCTGGCTCGATCGTCAACCTGGCGACGTTCAACCCAAGGACAGGAGGCCACGACATCCTCACTCCGATGGTCGTCTCCAGCAACGGCAAGAATTTCATCTCCGCTGGCGTGATCAGTCTGGGGCCCAAACCGGTGACAACGCCCTCGAATTCGTCCGAAGGGCCCCAGCCAAACGCGATGACGGCGAACAGCGCGAACATGCCCATCGTGCTGGGATTCACGAACTGCTGGGCCATTGTCATCAACTCGGACACGGCTCTCAACAATAGCGTCTGCCGCGGGTGCCAGGTTACTGCCGCCGGAGCTGTACCACCCCCCAATGTCTCGACCGGCAATACCGCCATCCCAATCGTGGCCAATCCCGAGTCCTTACGAGCCATGGCGTCCGACGCCGGCCTGGTCACCGGCGAATACTTCCTCGACCATCAGTTGGCCACCTACCAGGCGCAGGGGCAATCGATCGGCGTCGATCTCCAGTACTCCTCGGCGCAGGCCGACCCGAATACGGTCGTCCAGGCCCAGTTCACCACCCCTCCCCAGAGCGATTCCCTGTACATCACCTCAATCACCGCCCTGGTGAGCCTGTCTGGTGTCGTTCAGGGCTCCAGCGTCACGTACCCCACGCCGACCGGGCTACAAAATGGCGAGACCTACAACATCCCGATGCAGGTCGATGCCAGCCAACTCGCCACGGGAATCTATACCTACACGATGACCGTGACCAAGAACTTCAAGATCCCGTATACCGACAGCGATGACAACAATGAAGTTACGGGGACAGACGACAAATATGATGGCAACGCGCCAAATTACGATGTCTATTACACTTCGGTA
>DAIDJI010000579.1 GCA_027451455.1 Planctomycetales bacterium
GGCATGAAGGCGTCGGGGTCGCGCAGCGCCCGCATGGCCACGTACTCGGCCGTCCACGGGCCGACGCCAGGGAGTGCCACGAGCGACTGGCGCAGCGTCACGGGGTCCGCGCCGGGGTCGATCACGACGTCGCCCGCCGCCACGGCGCGATCCTGATCGACGGCCAGGCCGAGTTGCATGCGATCGGGAGGCAGGGTCGTCTCGACGACGAACTCTTTCAGGACGCGATGCACCCGTCTCTTCGCGGCCAGATGGCGCTGGCGCAGGCGGTCCTGCGCGGCCTGCGCGATCGCCGTGCCTTCGGCTGGCCGGCGACGGTTGCCGCTCCCGCGATCGACCCTTCGGAGTGCGTCGAGCGGTTTGGGATCGGCCGAGGGGCCTGGAAGGATCTCTGTCTCTGGGGCATCCACTTCGGGACCTATGCCCAGGGGCTACGCTACGATCAGGCGCCGCGTTTGCAGCGGAAACGGACCTACGCGACGGCTCACGATCGCCTGGTCGCCGGCGCGACCGTCGAATCCCTCGGCCTGCCCAACATCGGGCTCCCCGAACCGGTCCCGACCCGATGATTCGAGGCCCCGACCGATGCCTGGACGCTTTCCCCGATTCGTGATCGCCCTGCCCCGCTGGATTGAGGCGATCGTGCGCCCCGGCGACGCCTTCGAGAGCCGCTCCTCACGTATGCGGCTGGCGATCCGCCTCGCCTCGGAGAACGTCACCCGGGGCACTGGCGGACCCTTCGGCGCCGGTGTTTTCGAGATCGAGACGGGCCGGTTGATCGCCGTTGGGGTTAACCTGGTCGAGTCGTCGCGCTGCTCGATCGCCCACGCCGAGGCGGTTGCGATCGCCCTCGCGCAGCAATCCCTCGGCACGCACGACCTCGCCTCGCGCAGCCTGCCGGCACTCGAACTGGTCACCAGCGCCCAGCCCTGTTGCCAGTGCTTCGGGATGATCTGGTGGTCGGGGGTCCGGGGGTTGGTCGTCGGTGCCCGGACTGAGGATGTCGAGTCGATCGCCGGCTTCCGCGAGGGCCCGCTCCCGGACGGATGGGCCGATCGCCTCCGTGATCGTCCCGGACTGCTCCCGATCGATGTGGCGGTCGACGTCCTGCGTGACGAGGCGATCGTCCCCCTGCAAGCGTTCCGCGCCTCGGGCGGATCGCCCTACCATCCCGGCGTCTCTTGATGGAAATCGGCCGGGTCTCGAGTGGGCAGCAGCGGGTCGCGATTGTCCGGGCGCTGGTGAAGGACCCCTCGGTCGTCCTCGCCGACGAGCCGACCGTCAACCTCGATCGCAGGTCGGCCGACGAGGTCTTCGCGATCCTGCGGGCCTACCAGTCGGAGGCCGGCTGCACGCTGATCGTCGTCACCCACGACCGCCGCTTCCTCCGCCCGGGAGACCGCATCGTCGAGATCGAGGACGGCCGAATCTCGTCCGAATCGGTCCAGTAGGGGCTCCGCAACCATCCCTTTTCGTCGCGAACCGAAATTCCGTGGCGACTTGTCACAGCGCGGGGCCGTTCGCACATGATAGTGGAGGCGGGTTGTAATCCCGTCGTGTCGACCGTGCCGGTCGGGCTCGCATCGAGGGAGGCATCACGGTGGAAAACAGCGAGGATCGTGGAGGGCCCGTCGGGCCGTCGCGCCCGATGCGCGGGCTGTTCGTCGCCCAGTTGCTGGGCAGCTTCAACGACAACGCCTGGAAGCAGATCGTCATCTTCCTGGCGATCGCTGCGGCGTCGAGCCAGGCCCAGGGGCAGGAGCATACGGCGATCGCGCAGATCGTCCTGATGATCCCGCTCGCCCTGGTCTCGATTCCGGCCGGCGTGCTGGCCGACCGGTTCAGTAAGCGGACGATTCTCGTCGCGACCAAGACCTTCGAACTTCTCCTGATGCTCGTGGGTATTGCCGCGTTGGTTGTGCAGCCGGCCGGTGGACCATTGATCCTGGTCGTGCTCGCGATGCTGGGCGTACAGGCGGCGCTGTTCAGCCCGGCGAAGTACGGGATCATACCCGAGCTGGTTCCTCGCGACCGGCTCTCGCGGGCCAACGGCCTGCTGGAGATGGGCTCGAACCTGGCGATCCTCGCCGGGATGGGCGGCGGAGCGATGCTCGTCGAGGCCGCCCGACGACTCGACGCTCCGCTCTGGGCCGGCACGCTCTTCCTCGCCGGGCTCTCTGGCGTTGGGCTCTTCGCCGCGACGAGGATCCCACGCGTTCCGCCGGCGAGGGCCGAGGGCGGCCTGGTCGCGACCATCCGCCTCGGCTGGGAGGCCATCCGCGCCGACCGCGTCCTCCGGCTCACGATCATCGGTCAGGTGATCGTTTGGGGGATCGGTAGCCTCGTCCCCGCACCGATCCTGCCGTATGCCTCGAAGATCCTTGGACTCAGCGAGGGTCCGGCGACCCTCCCACTGATCGCGCTTGGGATCGGTGTCGGCGTCGGCTGCTGGCTCTCTGGACGGCTCTCGGGTGACCGGGTCGAGTACGGCCTGCTCCCGCTCGGCGCCCTCGGGCTGACCCTCTCCACGCTCGCCTTCGCCGCGATCGGGCCGAACCTCCCCGGCCTGGTCGTCATCATGACGATCATGGGCGGCTTCAGCGGGCTTCTGATCGTCCCACTCAACGCCCTTTTGCAGGACCGATCGCCCGACGATCGCAGAGGCGCCGTCATCGCAATGGCGAACGCGATCGTTTATGTCGGAATGCTCGGCGGCTCGGTCCTGGCACTGGCGCTCGGACACCTCGACATCCCCGCGCGGGGGACATTCGCTGGACTCTCCCTCTTGCTGCTCGGTGGATTCTTCTGGGCGATGACACTCGTCCCCGATGCCTTCTTCCGCTTCCTGCTGATCGGCCTGGCGCACACGATCTACCGCGTCCGCACGATCGGCCGCGGGAACGTCCCGAAGACCGGCGGCGCTCTCCTTGTTCCCAATCATGTCTCGTTCGCCGACGGACTCTTTCTGTTCGCGAGCGTCGACCGCCCCATCCGGTTCCTGATCTACGCTCCCTATTTCGATCACCCGATCATCGGCCCGTTCCTTCGCACCTTGAAGGCGATCCCGATCTCGGCGGCCGGCGGTCCGAAGATGATTTTGCAGGCCTTTCGCGAGGCCGGCAAGGCCCTCGACGCCGGCGACGTTGTCTGCGTTTTTCCCGAGGGGCAGCTCACCCGGACCGGGATGATGGCACCTTTCCAGCGAGGGCTCCAACGGATCGTCAAGGGACGGACCATCCCCATCATCCCGATCCACCTCGACCGTCTGATGGGGAGCGTCCTCGCTCCGGCGAGTCATCGGCGATTTCCCGAACGCATCCCCTACCCAGTGACGGTCTCGATCGGCCAGTCCATGCCGACGGACGCCTCGCTCTTCGAGATCCGACAGGCGATCACGGCTCTCGGCCAGGAGGCATGGTCTTACCGGAAACGCGACCGGCGGCCGCTCCACCACGAGTTCATCCGACGCGCCCGACGGCACCCGTTCCGCCTCGCGCTGGCCGACTTTCAGACGCCTCACCTCTCGTACGCCAAGGCGCTTACCGCCGCGATTGCGATGGCCCGCGCACTCCGATCGAAGTGGGAGGGCCAGCCGGCGGTCGGGTTGCTCCTGCCGACGAGTGTGGGCGCCTCACTGGCGAACCTCGCCGCTGCGATGGCTGGCCGCGCGGCCGTCCACCTGAACTTCACCGCTGGACGCGCGGGGATGGAGTCCGCCGCCCGACAGGCCGGATTACGGACCGTCGTCACCAGCCGCGCCTTCCTCGAGAAGGGAAAGATCCAGCCGCCCGTTGGTGTCGAGCTGATTTTTGCCGAGGACCTCCGCGACGCGATCTCCGGCCGAGACCGCCTGGTCGCCGCCGTGATCGCGATGTTCGCCCCGTCACGATGGATTGAGCGAGCCGCCGGCGCCTCGCGCCCGGTCCAGGTGGACGACACCGCCACCGTGATCTTCAGCAGTGGTAGTACGGGCGAGCCGAAGGGGGTGGTGCTTTCTCACTTCAATATCGACGCGAACATCCAGGCGATCCGCGAGGCGTACCGAGTCCTGCCGGGTGACAGGCTGGCGGGCATCCTTCCTCTGTTTCACTCGTTCGGCTATACGATCTCCTGGTTTGCGGTCAATTCGGGGATCGGGACCGCTTGCCACCCGAGTCCGCTCGA
>DAIDJI010000580.1 GCA_027451455.1 Planctomycetales bacterium
GTCGAAGATCCGGTAGGTCAGGTCGAGCTCGAAACTCAGCCGGACTTCAGCCTCCGAAGTGGCGCAGAGCCGCTTGCCGTCGCCCGAGAACAACAGGGTTTCCACCTCCTGGCCGCCGGTGTCGAGCCGGCCGACCTCGGCGCCGTTCCAGGCGTCGAGAAGGCGGATGCCGTCCTTCGGCGTTGCGATCGCGACGAGCCGACGTCTCGGGCAGACCGCGATCGGTTCGATTTCGGACAACGGGTCGGGCCACGATCCCCGGTCCTCGATCCGGCCGGTGCCGAGGTGGCAGAGCGTGACGTTTTGCAAGAAGCCGCCCGGCCCGATGGACGTTCCCACCGCCATCGCGAGCCGGCCGTTTGAGTCGAGGGCGAAGTCCTCCAGCGCCCCGACGCCCGGGTCGATCTTGAGGACGACCCGCCCCTCGGCGGCGTCCCAGACGCGGAGGAGGCTGTCCTCGCCGTCGGTGACGAACTTCTTCCCGTCGGGCAGCCAGGCGATCCGGTAGATCGGCGAGTCCTGTCGATATCGGACGGTCCCCAGCCGGACGAGGGCGCCCTCCGGGATTGGGTCGCCGTAACGGTCGCGGCGCTCGATAATAGGGGCGTCGGGTCCCGGTCCGGCGACGGCCTGACCGATGAAGGGGAGGCCGAAGATCAGGAGGAGTTCGATCCAAAACGAACGGAGTCGCGGCGACATGGTCCAATCCTCGAACGTGGAGGGTCGTCCTGGAGAACCGATCTGACCGAGGATGACCAAGCCGGATTGTCCTGTCGAGCCCCGACCGGACGGAATCCGAGGTGCCCCCGCCGGATTTCTCCGAATCCCGATGCCTCTTCGACGAATCCCCAGGCAATTCCGGCCGATCTTGGGATCGATCCCGACGGGCGATCGGTCGGCTTCTTCCGAATGGCGAAGGCTCCGATGAAAAAATCGACGGCGACAATCTCCCTGGTACTGCTGGGGACGGCGATGACCGTGGTCGGGTGCCAGTCTCGGACCCGGGACGAGGAAAAGAAGGATCAGCCTACATCCGGCGGCCACGCTGGCGGTTACGTGGGGACGCATGCCTTCTCCGGCGCGCGTGGGGTCGGGGGCGGCGGAACGACGGCCGCGCCGTCGGCCCGCGGCGGGTTCGGCGGAATCGGCCGAGGCGGCTTCGGGCTCTAACCCGGACTTCGGGAGTACACCCATGCTCCGGATCGAGACCCCCACCCGCTCCGACTGGCCGAAGACCGTCGAGTCGCAGGGCCTGCTCTTCCACTCGATCGACGGCGTTCCCTACTGGGACGAGGGCGCGTATTACCTCTTCGAGTCGGCCGAGGTCGATACGATCGAGACGGCCACGTACCGGCTCAACGAGATGTGCCTGGAGGCCGTCGAGCATGTCGTGAAGGAGCGTCGGCTCGGCGAGTTGGGCATCCCCGAGGCGTACCACGGCTGGGTCGCCTGGAGCTGGGAGCGAGACGAGCACACGATCTACGGCCGGTTCGACCTGCAATTCGACGGCTCCGGCCCGCCGAAGCTGCTGGAGTACAACGCCGACACCCCGACCGCCCTGCTCGAAGCGGCCGTGATCCAGTGGTTCTGGTCGCGCGACCTCCTCGCCTCGGCAGGGATCGATCCGGCCGAGGGACCGTTCGACCAGTTCAACAGCATCCACGAGCGGTTGATCGAGGCGTGGAGGCGGGTGCGTCGCGACCTCGGCGCGCGGGTCGCCTTCGCCGCGCCGGGCGGGGCGATCGAAGATGTCATGACCGCCACGTATCTTCGCGACACCGCCATCCAGGCCGGGCTCAAAACGCAGTTCCTCGACATGGAGCAGATTGGCTGGCACGCCGGCCGAGGCGCCTTCACTGACCTGCAAGAGCGAGCGATTGAGATCCTCTTCAAGCTTTATCCGTGGGAATGGATGCTCCTTGAGCCATTCGGCCGCCATCTGCCGGTCGGTCGATCGCACTGGCTTGAACCTCCCTGGAAGATGATCCTCAGCAACAAGGCGATCCTGCCGATTCTCTGGGAACTGTTTCCGGAAAGCCCGTACCTGCTCCCGTCCGGATTCGAGCCCATCGGCTCGACCTATGTCTCGAAGCCGTTTTATTCGCGCGAGGGGTCCGACGTGACGATCGTCTGCGACGGTCAGATCCTCGCTGAGAGCCCCGGCGAAGACGAAGGTCCGCGCGTCTATCAGGCGTTCCGGCCACTCCCCAACTTCGAGGGCCGCCATCCGGTTGTCGGGAGCTGGATCGTTAACGGCCACGCCTGCGGAGTCGGCCTTCGCGAGGACGACGGCCTCATCACCCGGAATTCCAGCCGGTTCGTCCCGCACCTGTTCCGCCGATCGAACTCGGCCCGACCCCCGATTCTCGATCCCAGGAAGGTCCCGGCGAAATCGGAGACGGTCCACTCGTCCGCAAATCCGCTCTGGGATCCCTGGCTCGATCGCTGAGCGATTCGATCAACGTCGGGCCTCGCGGACCAGGTGGGGAAGCTCCGGCAGGATGATCTTCCCCATCGCCAGCTCGACGGCCGCCCGCGAGCCGGGCATCACCAGAACCACCACCTCGCCGAAGAGGCCGCCCACCGCCCGGCTCAGGATGCAAGCGGGACCGATCTCCGCGTAGCTCAGCATCCGGAACAACTCGCCGAATCCCGGCAACGGCTTCGTCAACAGCGCTGAGACCGTTTCATAGGTCTGGTCCCGCCGACTGATCCCGGTCCCGCCCGTGATCAGGATCGCGTGAACGTCTCCCCGACCTGCGAAACCGCGGAGCAGCGGGGTCATCCGATCGGGCTCATCCGGGACAATCGCCCGATCGACCACCCGGTGCCCGGCCGCCTCGGCCATCGTCACGATCGTCGCGCCCGATGTGTCCGTTTCGAGCGTCCGGGTGTCGGAGACGGTCAGCACGGCAAGGTTCAAGGCGGTTGGCGCATTGGCCCGATGCTCATTCACGGCACGGCTCATGAAGGGTTTCTCCATTTTATGCAAACGTTTTTGTCGGCCTGTTTTAACAAGTGTGCGTCTTGGGTCGGCTCCGATTGCGGAGGGTCTTGCGGTCACTCTACAATAGTGGGATGCCGGGGTGGCAAGTCCGGGACGTCGTTCCGTTGGTATGGGAGAGATCATCATGTCCGCCGGAAAGAGTCGGTGGGTCGTTGGGGGTCTCGGGGTGGCTGGGTGGATCTTCGGGGCCTGTCTGGGGACATCGGCGCCAGCGGACGTGATCGAGCTTCGAGGCGGCGGTCAGATCCAGGGGAAGGTGGTGCCTGACCCGAAGGACAAGGGAAAGGTGCAGATTCTGCTGATGCAGGGGCGGCATCCGCTTTCGTTTCAGAAGGATCGGATTGCGCGGGTAATTCCAAAGGCGAGCCCGCTTGATGATTACGTGGTGAAGCGGGCGAAGGTGGGGGCGACGGCCGAGTCGCAGTATCAGCTTGGCTACTGGTGCGAGCAGAACCGGCTCTCGGACCTGGCGAAGCAGCATTTCCAGCAAGCGCTCGAGTACGATCCCGATTTTGAAGAAGCCCACCTGAAGCTGGGGCATACCAAGGTTGAAGGATCGTGGCTGAACCGCGACGAGGTCTCGGCGGCGCAGGGGTTGGTCAAGTACAAGGGGCGGTGGGTCACGGCCGAGGAGAAGAGCAAGCGAGAGGATGCGGAGAAGATCACGGCGGCGCAGGGCTCGTGGCTGCGTCGGCTCCGGATTCTTCGCCAGGCGATCATTACCGGGAACGCGGAACGGAAGCGCGAGGCTGAGGCTCAGTTGATGGCGATCCGCGACGCGGACGCGGTGGTCCCGCTGATGCGGGTCTTCGCCCAAGACGAGGCTCCGCGTCGGATTCTTGTGGCGATGGTCCTCGCGGCGATCAAGGGGCCCGAGGCGACCGCGGCACTGGTGCAGCGGATTCTCGACGAGCCCGATGCCGAGGTGCGGTCGATCACGTTCGACCACCTGAAGCGAAGGAACGACCCGAAGGCGATGGCCCGACTGGTCCGGGCTCTCGGTGCCGAGAACGTGCAGGTGATCAATCGCGCGGCCTGGGCGCTGGGGAACCTCAACGCGGTGGACTCGGTTCCAAGCCTGGTCGGCGTGCTGGTCACTGCGGAGGACCGGATCATCGTCCCCGACCTTTCCTCGAGCGGCGGCGGGCTGCCG